>JASFQN010000034.1:0-17336 GCA_050115425.1 Gammaproteobacteria bacterium
CACGCTGGTGGTTGGGTCTGTTCGTGATAACGGTCATCTTCGGACTGGTCTATCTGGTGCTGTATCCGGGCCTCGGCAACTTCAAGGGTGTGCTTGGCTGGACCGAGCACAAGCAATATCAGGCACAGGTGGCACACGCCGAACAGCAGTTCGCCGATTTCTATTCCCGGTTCGCCGGCAAGAGCATCCCGCAACTTGCCACCAGCGACGAAGCACTGGGCGCCGGACGCAACCTGTTCGTCAACAACTGCGCGGCGTGCCATGGGTCCGATGCCCGCGGCGCACCCGGCTTCCCCAATCTGACGGACAACGACTGGCTGTATGGCGGCGAGCCGCAGACCATTCTGGCCACGATCACCAACGGGCGTGGCGGCGTGATGCCGGCGCTGGGCCCGACGCTGGGTGAGGAAAAGGTCAACCAGGTCATCGCCTATGTCCGCAGCCTGTCCGGCAATCCCGAACCGGCCGACCAGGTCGCCGCCGGCAAGCAGGTTTTCGCCGGAATTTGCGCGGCTTGCCACGGCGCCGACGCGCGGGGCAACCAGGCGATCGGCGCGCCCAACCTGACCGACAGGACCTGGCTCTATGGCGGCAGTGCCGCGGTCATTCGCAAGACGCTGATGCAGGGGAGACAGGGGCACATGCCCGCGCACAAGGATCTGCTCGGCGAGCACAAGATTCGCCTGCTGGCCGCCTACGTCTGGAGCCTGTCCCATCGCGAAACGCAGGCCATGGACGACGATCGTGACGCGCACGCCGAGGACTGATCAATGAAGCGGATGACGCTGCTGCGACTGGCGGGCACGGTGACATGGCCGTCCTTCCTCTGCGCCGGCCTGGCCTCCGTGGTGTTCTTCGCCACCTTCGACCCGCAGGACCTGGGCCTGGCCGCGACGTATTCAACGGAGTTGTCGCGCATGGCGGGTTACACACTGGGCTTCCTTGGTTTCTGGGCCCTGACCCTGCTCTCCAGCCTGCTCACCGCCTGGCTGATCGTGGGATTCAGCCAGGTGAAGGAAGACGACTGATCAGGGCAATGTCCCGCAAGAGGTTGAAGCAACATCGTGAGTGTGAAACGCCAGCATGCAGCAAGCGAAGGGGGCGGTCTCTACGCCAAGCAGGAGAAGATCTATCCCCGCGAGGTGACCGGCCGATTTGCCAGCAAACGCAAGCTGGCAGTGTTCGTTCTGCTCGGACTCTATTACCTTCTGCCGTGGTTGTCCTGGAATGGGCATCAGGCCGTGCTCTTCGACCTGCCGGCGCGCAAATTCCATATATTTTCGCTGACCTTTTGGCCCCAGGACTTCTTTTTTCTCGCACTGCTACTGATCATTGCCGCGCTGTCGCTGTTCTTCTTCACGGCGCTCGCGGGCCGGTTGTGGTGCGGCTACGCGTGTCCGCAGACTGTATGGACCGAAGTCTTTTTGTGGATGGAACAGCTGGCCGAAGGGAAGGCGGCCCAGCGCGCCAAACGCGACCGCGGTCCGTGGACCCGTGAGAAATGGGCACGCAAGGCATTCAAGCAGAGTCTGTGGGTCTCGTTTGCTGCCTGGACAGGTTTCACGTTTGTCGGCTACTTCACGCCCATCCAGGATCTCGGTACCCGCCTGCTGGAACTCAACCTGGGGCCATGGGAATCCTTCTGGGTGGTGTTCTACGGGTTCGCCACCTACGGCAATGCGGGCTATCTGCGCGAACAGGTCTGCAAGTACATGTGCCCCTACGCACGCTTCCAGAGCGCGATGTTCGACCGCGACACATTGATCATTTCCTATGATGAGGGGCGGGGCGAACCGCGGGGTGCACGCCGTCGGGGCGTGGAACCGGCCAGTGTGGGTCTGGGCGACTGCATCGATTGCACCAAGTGCGTGCAGGTCTGCCCTACCGGCATCGATATCCGCCATGGACTGCAATACGAATGCATCGCCTGCGCAGCCTGTGTGGATATCTGTGACGAGGTCATGGACCGCATGGGCTATCCGCGCGGGCTGATTCGCTATACGACGCAGAATGCTCTGGAAGGCAAAGCGCGGCGCGCGTTGCGTCCGCGCACGCTGGTCTACGGCACGCTTCTGCTCACCCTGATCGGTGCCCTGGTCACGGGGATCGCCTTGCGGGTACCGCTGCGGCTGGATGTGATCCCCGACCGCAACGCACTCTACCAGGTGGTTGACGAAACGCATGTGGAAAACGTCTACACGCTGCGGATCATGAACATGGACGCGCGCCCGCACCGCTATCGTATCAGTGTGGGCGGCCTGGCGGATGCGCGTCTGGTCAGCCCCGAACTGACCCGGTCGGTGGAAGGCGGAACCGTCATAAGCGTCCCCGCGCGTGTGCGCGTCACCACCTCGGGCCTGCAGGGACTCCGGCACAGTGTGGAGTTCACCGTGACTGCCGAGGATGCACCCATGCAGGCCCACCGCGAAACCCGTTTTCTGACCCCCGCCGGAGGATTCTGACATGCCGTCCGACAATGCACGGGATGCGCGCCCCTGGTACCGCCACCCCATCCCCTGGTTGCTTCTCTCGGGACCGATTGCCGCGGTGATTGCCGGATTCATGACGCTGGCCCTGGCGATCGAGCAGCCCCACGCCATGGTGGTGGACGATTACTCCAAGATCGGTCTGACCACAGAGCACAACGAGGCGCGCGATGCCGCCGCCCGTGCCTTGCATGTGGCCGGAACGCTGCACATCGCCAACGACTCGGGCACTATCACCGTCACCCTGCACGGAGCGCGGCCTGCCACGCTGGCGTTGCGACTGATTCATCCCACACTCGCCCGCTACGACCAGAAAGTGACGTTGACGCGCGATGCCAGCGGCCGCTATGACGGACACCTTGTCAAACCGCTCAATGGCCGCCGCTACGTGCAGTTGCTCCCGCCCGACGGGCGCTGGCGGCTGACCGGCGAATGGCGCGGACAGGCCCGGACACCCCTGGCGCCACATCAGGCCCCTTCGTGACCGATTGTTTCCATTGCGGCCTGCCCATTCCGGCGGACGAGCACCACACCGTCACTATCGATGGCGAGCGCCGGCCCGTCTGCTGCGCGGGCTGCGCGGCGGTCGCACAATTGATTGCCGGCAGCGGTCTGGATGCGTTCTACCGCCACCGGACCGCCAGCGCTCCCCGACCCGACGTCGCCGCACCGGATGCCATGCGCTGGGCCTGGCTGGACCGGGACAGTGCGCGACGTCGCTGGCTGACAGAGGCCCGGGACGGCCGCGTCTCGGCTACGCTTGCGATCGGCGAGTTGCGTTGCAGTGCCTGCGCCTGGCTGATCGAACACGGCCTGGGCGATCTGGCCGCAGTCGACAGCGTACAGGTCAATCCCGCCAATGGCCGGGCACAGGTCGTCTGGGATGTGACGGCCATGCCCTTCGGCGAACTGATGGCGCAGATCGAGGCCCTGGGCTACCGGCCGGCGCCGGCCGACTCCGGCGACGCCCAGGCGGAATTCGTCGCGGAACGGCGGGGCCATCTCAAACGCCTCGCGCTGGCCGGTCTCGGCATGATGCAGGTGATGATGTATGCAGCCGCACTGTATGCGGGTGCCTTTCAGGGCATGGCCGCGGAGTTTCGGCATTACTTCTGGTGGGTCAGCCTGCTGGTCGCCACACCGGTCGTTTTCTACAGCGGAGCGCCCTTCTTCCGTGCGGCCTGGCGCGGCCTTCGGGCCGGCCGTCCCGGAATGGATCTGCCTGTCAGTCTCGCAGTCGGCGGTGCGTGGGCGGCCAGCACGTGGGCCACGTTCACCGGAAGCGGCGAGGTCTGGTTTGACTCCGCAACGATGTTCGTCTTTTTCCTGACCCTCGGCCGTTTTCTCGAATTCAGCGCGCGGCGCCGTTCCGGCGAGGCGCTGGCCCGGTTGGCCGGTGCCCGCCCCGAGACCGCTCGCCGGCTGGGTTCCACCGGTGAGGAGACCGTGCCGGCCGAGGAACTGGAAACCGGTGACCGGATCCGGCTCGTCGCCGGCGAGCGCATCCCCGCCGATGCCCGATTGCTCGACGGCCGTCTGAGTGTGGATGAATCCCTCCTGACCGGCGAATCGGAACCGGTCACTCACGGCCCCGGCGATTCAGTCACCGGCGGCAGTCTGTGCGTGAACGGCAGCGCCGAAGCCAGGGTGCTTCGTCCGCTCGCCGAAGGCACTCTGAGCGGCATCCGTCGCCTGATGGCTCGCGCCCAACTCGAGCGGCCGCCGCTGGCCAGACTGGCCGACCGGATTGCATCCTGGTTCGTGATCGTGGTCCTGGTGGTGGCCTCGGTTGCCGGCGCAGCGTGGTGGTGGATGGCGCCCGCGGAAGCGCCGCGAGTCGTGCTGTCCATCCTCGTCGTGACCTGCCCGTGCGCCCTTTCGCTGGCAACCCCGGCGGCGCTCGCCGCCGCAACCGGACGGTTGGCGCGCGACGGCCTGTTGATCACCGGCGCCGGTGCGCTCGAGACGCTCGCCGGACTCAACGCGGTTGTGTTCGACAAGACCGGGACCCTGACACTCGGGCATCCGGTGATTACTGAAATCCGCACATTCGGGGATCTTGCCGAGCCCCGGGCGTTGGGGTTGGCGGCGGCGCTGGAAGCGCATTCCAGCCACCCGCTTGCCCGGGCATTCTCCGGCTCCCAGCCCGCGGGCTCAGTGACCGAGTTCCGCAACGAGGCCGGCGCGGGTATCGAGGGCAGGATAAACGGGCGTCTCTACCGTCTCGGGCAGGCGGGGTTCGCTGCGGCCGCGGCAGCAACATCGCTCCCGGCGGTCGAGAGCTGGCTGGTGCTCGGCGACGGCCGGCGTATGCTGGCAGCCTTCCAGGTCCGCGACAGCCTGCGGCCCGAGGCAGCGGCGACGGTCTCCTCGCTTCGCGCCGCCGGCCTTGACCCGCAGCTTGTATCAGGGGATGCGGCCGGCGCGGTTGCCCGTGTTGCCGGTGCCGCCGGCATCGCCGAATGGCACGCCCGCCAGAGCCCTGACGACAAGCTGATGCGGCTCCGCCGCCTGCAGGCCGAGGGATGCCGCGTGGCCGCCGTGGGTGACGGTGTCAATGACGGCCCGCTGTTGGCGGGTGCGGATGTGGGAATAGCCATGGGTGGCGGCGCGGCGTTGACCCAGCAGCATGCCGATGCAGTCCTGATGGGGCACCGGCTCGGTGCACTGGCCCAGGGCATCGCCACCGCCCGACAGGCCCGGCGGATCATTCACCAGAATCTGGCCTGGGCCGTGTTCTACAATGCCATTGCCTTGCCGCTGGCCATGGCCGGCCTGCTGGCGCCATGGATGGCGGCCGTCGGGATGTCTGCGAGTTCGCTGGTAGTGGTGGGCAACGCCCTGCGCCTGCAGCGGCAACACCACGGAACCTGTCTCAGCGCGGACGACGAACGGTGGCTGGAACGGACGGTGACGCCATGACCATACTCTTCGTGCTCATTCCGCTTGGCCTCGTACTCCTGGGTATCGCCGTCTGGGCATTCTTCTGGGCCGCCGGCAGCGGCCAGTTCGACGACATGGAATCCCCCGCCTGGCGTGTCGTGCTTGATGATGACCGGCGGCCGGACCCAAAGGCCGGGGAGACAAGGAAATGACCGCGCTGGCACCCACCGTGCTGGCCATGTTTCTTGCCGGTCTGCTGGGCAGCGGCCATTGCATGGGCATGTGCGGAGGCATCGCAACAGCACTGGGGGCGCTACCCGGCGAGCGACCGGTCTGGTTGCAGGCACTGCTGTTCAATGGCGGCCGCGTTCTCGGTTACGGTCTGCTCGGACTGGCGGCGGGCGGCCTCTCGAATCTGCTCGGCAGCGGCATGTTGCCTGCTGGGCTGGCCTGGCTGCGACTGGCGGCGGCCACGCTCCTTGTTCTGCTGGGTGCTCAATTGCTCTTCCAGCGCGGCCTTCTGGCACCGCTGGAACGCATGGGCGGGCGTTTGTGGAAACACATTGCGCCACTCGCCGGACGCGCTCTCGGCCATGATCATGGCGGTGCAGCACTTGGCGTGGGCATGCTCTGGGCCCTGCTGCCCTGCGGGCTGGTCTACACGGCGCTGGCCGCCTCGCTGACCACTGGCGACCCGGCGGCCGGTGCAGCCACCATGCTCGCATTTGGCCTGGGCACGCTGCCCGCCATGCTTGCCGCGACAGCCGGGGGCAACGTGCTCACTCGATTGCTGAGACGCGCCCGAATCCGACGCGCCGCCGGGGCGCTGATCCTGCTGGGAGGCCTGTGGACCGGGTGGATGGCCGTGGTCATGCTGCAGGGTCACCCCAGGCACGCGACTTCACGCAGCGTACCGACGGCCTCCTGTCAGGCACCCGTCGGAGGCGACCTGGTCGCCTGAACGACGCGCGGATCGAGTCGCAGACGCCAGGGGGCATCCCGATGGATGGGCAGCGCGTAATCGATGCCCACGCGGGGGCCGGCCAGCACCGCTGACTCCGGCCACTCGACGCCTTGCTCAAGCCAGACCCCGACGCCGGCGGTCAGACTGGCTCCATCCAGGTCCCGGTCCACCGCCAGGGCCTGACACAGCTTGCCGGGTCCGTCCGCCAGCCCGCGCTTGCGTCCTCGCAACCGCGCCATGGTTTCAAGACCCTGCTCAGGAATCAGGCCGCGAACAAGCACGGCCCAGGGCACGCCTTCCTCGCCGGTCACTACGTTGAACATATGGTGCAGGCCGTAGATGAAATAGACATAGGCATGCCCGGCGGGACCGAACATCGGCGCATTGCGCGGGGTGGGTCCCCGCCAGGCGTGGGATGCGCTGTCCTCGAGGCCGCGATAGGCCTCGACTTCGGCGATCATGCCGACAAGTCGCTCCCCCTGATGCTCCCGCACCAGCCGCTTGCCCAACAGATCGCGGGCCACCACAAGTGGATCGCGTCGATAGAAAATCGATGGCAGGATTTGTGACATGCAGACACTGCTTCTCGCGGACAGATTACGCCCGCCTGGCGGCAGGATAACGCTTCGGCGGCGCGGTGTCCGCCGACTCGCAGGGTGTGCGGAGTGTCAGTTCAAACCAATTGGACGCCGGCGACGCTGCTCGCGATCCCGGCCGCGCTGCAGTAGCAGCGACAGACCGTCCAGTTGCTCGGCTACCAGGTCAATCACATCGTCCATGGAGAGAATGCCGACCAGGTTCCCGCGACGATCCAGCACGGGCACCCTGCGTACTCCATGATGCGCCATGATTTCGAGCACATCGGAGGTCTCCTCGCTCTCGCGCACGGTGACCAGCTCCGGACTCATGATGTCACTCACGATCACCGCACGGGGATCGATCTCCTCCGCCAGCACTTCGATCACGATGTCGCGATCGGTGAGAATACCCACCGGCTTGAGCGCCTTGTCCGTTCGATCGACAACCAGCACGGTGCCAATGCCGCGTTCGCGCATCAACTTCACGGCCGCATGAATGGTGGCATCCTTGCTGACCGTCACCACATCCCGATTACAAATTTCGCCCACTGACATGACACGGACCTCCCGGCGGGAAATTGCCCACAGGCTACTCCGCCCCCGGTGCCGTCGAATTGACCCAGGTCAGGATCAGTCGTGAACGCGGGATCAGGGCGTCAAGTGTTCCTTGACCTCATAGTGGCGCACGGTGTCGTCATAGCGTGACAACACCGCCTGGGCGCGGTCGGGAACAACGGCCCGCTCATGATTGTCTCCAGCGAATTTGCGTACGCCATCCAGCGAATCGAACCACATGATGGTGACGAACTCGACCTCGTCCTGCCCCGGCTGCCGAAGCAACTGGACGCCGTGGAAACTCTCGCCCGCCTGCTCACGGATGCCGGGCAGGATATCCGTGCGCAACAGGCGCTCGTAATCGTCCGCCTTGTCCGGTGCGGTCCAGCCGTGCCAGATACGCGTGATCATTCGGGTGTCTCCTTCTGCTGACTCAGGTTTCCCCATCTGTCCCGCCGGGGCCCAATTTATTGGTATTGGCGCGATGTCCATCATCGCGCCGCCCCCTACTGTAAACGACTCGGCACTCCGGATGCACATTTTCCGGCCGCGAGGGCACACCCGCGCAACTTGCATTCGGACACGGCGGACCTAGGCTTTTAACAGGGACTTGTTGATTCGGAATGCATGTCCGTTACGCCCCGCAGGGACGATTCGGGTGTCGCGAACGACCACGGGGGAATCGAATCATGCGCAATCTGACCCTTCTGCTTCTCATCAGCTTTGCGGCCGCGACAGCCGGTTGCGGACGTTCCAGCCAATCCCAGAATGAACCGGCCACTTCGGAATCGGCCAAGCCGGCAAGTGTTGCGACATGCCGAATCACCATGGGCTGGGATCCGTGGAAACCGTACGAATACGAGGATGAGCACGGCAACCTGACCGGACTCGACGTGGATCTCGTGCGAGCCATGGCCAAGGCTGGCGGCTGCACGATCGTGCCGGTGCACGACAACTGGCTGAACCTGATCCGGAAACTTCAGTCCGGGAAACTCGACATGCTGCCCGGTGCGACGCGGACCCAAGCGCGTATCAAGTATGCCTACTTTTCCAATCCCTACCGCGAAGAGACCTTCCTGCTTTACGGTGCCGCCGAAAAGAAGGCCGACTTCACGGCCGATTCACTCCGGAAGATGCTTTCGGCGGGATTTCGACTGGGCGTGACCGAGGGCTATGTCTACGGCGACAAGGTGAGCCGTCTGCAGAACGACCCGCGTTATGCGGCTGACTTTGTCACCGCCCGTGTCAGCGGGGACAATCTCGACCGCTTGCTTGCGGGCAAGATAGACGGATTTCTGGAAGACCCCTTCGTGGCCACCGCTGAAATCCACGCTCACGATGCCGGCGATCGGATTACGGCCTACCCCTTGAAGATACACAACGGCCGGGTCCATCTGATGTTCAGCCAGGTATCGGTCACTCCGCAGACGATTGCGCGGTTCAACAGAGGGCTGGCAACGATCCGGGCAGACGGCACCTATGACCGGATAATCGCCCGCTACAAGGACTGATACGGGAGCCGGGCGACCGTCACCCGGAACAGCTTAGACCGCGGTGCGGGCCTCGTCGCCGCCGAGGCCGACGTTGTTCTTCTCGAGGACGCGGTCGGCCCGATAGCTGGAACGTACCAGCGGGCCGGAGACGACTTCCAGAAAACCCAGCTCCAGACCCCACTCGCGGTATTTTGCGAAATCCTCGGGCGGGACATAGCGTTCCACAGGAAGGTGATTGACGGTGGGCCGCAAGTATTGGCCGAAAGTGACAATGTCCACGCCGATGCCTCGCAAATCCTCGAGCGTCTCACGAATCTCGTGATCCTGTTCGCCGAGGCCAAGCATCAGGCTGGTCTTGGTCAACACCTCGGCACGGTGCTTCTTGGCATGTTCCAGCACCGCCAGCGTGGTTTCATAGCTGGCCCGCGGATCGCGCACCGGGTGGGTCAGACGACGCACTGTCTCCACATTCTGGGCAAAGACTTCCAGGCCGGAATCCACGACGGTTTCCACACACTCGGGCACGCCACGAAAATCGGGGGTCAGAGCTTCCACCGCCGTCTGCGGATTCTCATCCTTGATGGCCCTGATGCAGGCGGCATAATGCGCCGCCCCGCCATCGTCGAGATCGTCCCGATCGACCGAGGTCAGCACCACGTATTTGAGATCCATCAAGCGGACAGACTCCGCTGCCTGACGCGGTTCGTCGGCATCCAGCCAGCCGCGCGGGTTGCCGGTATCCACGGCGCAGAACCGGCATGCCCGCGTGCAGACATCGCCCATCAGCATGATGGTCGCCGTGCCGTTGTTCCAGCACTCGCCGATGTTGGGGCACATGGATTCCTCGCAAACGGTGGCCAGCTTGTGTTTGCGCACGTTCTCCTTGACCGCGTTGTAGCCCGGGCCCATGGGGATGCGCGCGCGCAGCCACTCCGGCTTGCGGCCGATGGGAGCGGCTTCGGCGTCCCGGTTGCGCTTGATGCCGTTCTTGATCGCCTTGATACCATGGCGTTTTTCCACCTTGGTACCGCTTTCGACCACCGGTATGCCCTTGAATTCGCTCACGATTGTCCTCTGGATGAAGGCGCGTGGGTCCGCCCGAAACGGTCGGACCGGGAAAGTTGCCATTATCGCATTTCTGCGGCCTCATTTTAAGCCGCTCAGCCCCCTTGACCAGCCGGTCCGGCTGTCACAATCCCACGGTCGGCACTATACCCCGCAGCCCAAATCCGTTTTAATCGGGGGCTGCCGCGTCGGCCCGAGGGCCGGCCCCACCCCCGACCGGAGGACTCATGCAGAACGAATCGACGCCCCGCACCCCCTCCCTGCTGGACGCATTCATTCCGATCATCACCCTGATAGGCCTGCTGGCGCTCTCGGTCTATCTGTTCGGCGACAATTCCTCGGCCGGTGCCAACCAGATCGCACTGATCGTCAGCGCCGCCGTTGCCATGCTGGTGGGCATGAAGAACGGCCATCGCTGGCACGAAATGGAAGAAGCCATCGCGCACGGCATTTCCGTATCCACGACCGCGATACTCATTTTGCTGGCCGTCGGTTCGCTGATTGGCGTGTGGATTCTGTGCGGCACGGTCCCCACGCTGATCTACTACGGCTTGCACATACTCAGTCCGCAGATTTTCTATGCTGCCACCTGCCTGATCTGCGCCGTCGTCGCGCTGAGCATTGGCAGTTCCTGGACAGTGGCCGGCACGATCGGCGTGGCCCTGGTCGGTGTCGCGGGCGTCATGGGCATGTCCCTGCCGATCACGGCGGGAGCGATCATTTCCGGCGCCTATTTTGGCGACAAGATGTCACCGCTTTCCGACACCACAAATCTGGCGCCGGCGGTGGCCGGCAGCAAACTGTTCGATCACATCCGGCACATGACCTGGACCACATTTCCCAGCCTCGGCATCGCGCTGATCCTGTTCGCCATCGTCGGCGTGACCAGTCACCATGGAACCGCGGACAACGCGCTAGGCGGCACGCTCAACGCTCTGGACAGTCAGTTCCATCTGGCGTGGTACCAGCTTGTGCCGGTGGCAGTGGTCATGTTCCTGGCCATCCGCAAGATGCCTGCCCTGCCCACCATCCTGCTCGGTGCGTTGGTTGGCGCAATCTTCGCGGTGCTCTTCCAGCCGGATGTCGTGGTGGCGCAAGCCGGACGCGACGACCTGGCACGCCCGATGGCGATGCTCGCCGGGGTATGGCGCACCCTGTTCGACGGCTTTCACTCGGCCACCGGCAATGGCGCCGTGGACGCCCTGCTTACCCGCGGCGGCATGAGCAGCATGCTCAATACCGTCTGGCTGATCCTTTGCGCCATGACCTTCGGCGCCGTGATGGACAAGACCGATCTGCTCACCCGGCTCGTGCGCAGCCTGCTCAAGGCAGCGCACAGCGCCGGTTCGCTGATCATCGCCACCCTGGTCACCGCCGTGGGCGCCAACGTGATTGCTTCCGATCAATACATGTCCATCGTGCTCCCGGGACGCACGTACCGTTCGGAGTTCGAACGGCGCGGGCTGGCCCCGGTCAATCTGTCCCGGGCACTGGAGGACGCGGGCACACTGACCTCGCCGCTGGTACCGTGGAACACCTGCGGGGCTTTCATGGCTGCTACGCTTGGGGTAGCCACGTTTGCCTACCTGCCATTCTGCTTTTTCAACATTCTGAACCCGATCGTGGCGGCCATCTACGCCTGGAACGGGATCAAGATTGCTCCGGCGGAGGGCGCACTGCCCGACACCGGCGCATGACCGCCGGCTGCATCGCCCGCCCGGCGATGCGGCTCGACCGGGCCGGGAAAAGGCGCCCGCAAAGAGGCGCCCCGGACTGACGCGAATTCGGCCGCCACAACGGCGGAATTCCGGAATACAAGGGAGAAAGGGCGTGACGGGGAAAAGCCCTCGGTCCGCGACCGATTTTTTTCGGGACGCGACCTGTTACATCGCCGACCTGGATCTGCAGGCGGGCAAGGCGCTCGGCCTGCACATGACCCGGGCGACCTATGAGGCGTCGGTGTTCCTGGATCATCGGACGGTCACCGCCGATCCGGATCCGCTGGTTCTGCCACTGCCCATGCTGCGTGAGGCGGCCTGGCAACATCGCGCGCGCCGACCCGACGCCTTCATTTTCCATACCGCCTTCGGTGGATCGACACTGCTGGCCCGCGCACTGGACCGGCCCGGTCGCGTGCTCAGCCTGCGCGAGCCCTATCTGCTGCACAAGCTGTGCATGCAACGCCGCCTGGCCGAGCGCGACGGACGCCAGGTGCAGGACGAAGCACTGCTCGCCGATTGCCTTACCTGGCTGGCCCGCAGCTTCGGGCCGCAGGAAGCCACACTGATCAAGACGACCGACTCGGCGCTCAACCTTGCACCGGACCTGCTTCGGCTGGCGCCCGAGTCGCGGGCCATCGTGCTCTACCAGGCCCTGCCCGATTTCGTGCCGACCATGCTCAAGCATCCGGAGCGACTCGATTACCTGGCCGCCTGCCTGGACCGCGCCCGTCACGACCTGACCGGCCTGGCAACCGTCGCCGACCTCGACCCCCACACACTGAATCCGGCCGCTCGGGCTGCCTATGTCTGGCTGAGTCTCATACGCTCGGCCCGGAAAGTATTCGCTCAGGCACCGGACCGGGTCTTTCCGATGTCCAGCGCCAGCCTCATGGAGAACCCGGAACGCGCACTGATCGATGCAGCAGCCGCACTCGCACTGCCGCTTGAAGCGGAGGAATTGCGCAGCCGGGCACAGGGACCGTTGTTCCGGGAGCACGCCAAGGCCGCCGGCGTGAAGTTCGATCCGGCACAAGCCCGCGCGAGACGCCAGCAACTGCGCGCGGACCACGGGGCGGATATCGCGGCGGCGCGGGCGGTGCTTGCCGACTGGGATCCGTCGATGGACCCCGATGAACCGTTCCGGCCGGATGCCGAGGCGCGGTAGCCGGCGCCAACTCAGACGCGAGCGCGTATCAGGGCCTGTTCCATCAGCAGCGTGTCTCCCAGGGGACCCTGGAGAATGAACAGACGCGGGCTGCGCGCGAAGTCATATACCCGGTAGAGGTGAAACGCCTCACGATTGCTGTGCGAGCAGGCCAGTTCGGCGGTCGAGACCAGGAACGGGAAACGCGCGCCATAGCTCGTGGTCTTCACCGAAATCAGCCGGTGCCCGCCGCCCGGCTCCGGCACCTTCAGGTCGTAGCCCAGACCGGCCTGACCCACGCCGCTGGCCACTTCAATCGCTTCCGCCCTGTCCGCGGCTCCGAGATCGCGCAGCCGCGCGCTTTCGAAGGCCAGCGCGAAACGCACGCCGGCCGCCTGCAAGCCCCAGTCGGAGGCTTCGCGTAACACGAAGTCCGCGTAACCGCCGGATGCTTCGGAACGGCGCGGCGTCCAGACATCCTGCCCCTTCTCCCGCTCCGGTGCCGGCTGATGCACGGCCTTGGGATCCACCAGGCGGTCCGGCAGGTCCGCGCTCGCGCTGTCGAAAGGCAGCCAGAGCCGGTCCACCCAGTCCGGATTGGTGCCGACAAAGCCTTCCACGGCCCGGGCCAGTGTCGGACTGTGTCCGGCCACCGGTGGAAAGGAAGCCAGAAAAGGCAGCCCCATTTCGCAAAGGATGGTGCTCACTTCACGCGCGGCCAGGCGCAGATCATCCGGATTCCGCTCGCTGAAGCGCTCGCGGAGACGCTGCAGAAAAGCCGCCGCGTCGGCCTCACCCCGCTCCACGTCCTCCAGCAGGAGGCTCAGGTAGTCGTGCGTGAGCAATGCCTCGAAGGGCGGCGTTGGCGGGGCAGCCTGCACGGAACCACGGGCGGGTTCCAGCGGCGTGCTGCGCTCCTGCGAACGCATTCCGTCTCCAGATTGGGCGGCAGCCTGCGACGGCTCGGCGGGCGGCGGCTGCTTGGGCGCGGGCTCGGGAGGTAATGATGCTGCTTCGGCGGCCTCCGGCTCCGGTGACGGCAACCCGAGCGTTTCACCGTACTTGTCGATCAGTGCATCCACTACGGTATCGGGCAACCGTTCGCCGGAGCGCTTGACGTCCCAGCGGAATGCGGCCAGCCCGCGTACGTTGAGTCGGAAGCGCGGAATCAGCACGTCACGCTGGCCATCGGCCATTGCCGTGAAACGGACTTCCACGAATTGCGCGGACCTGGGATCGGTGTTGTCCTGGACGGCTACGTGCGGCGCGGTGAAGGCGCTGCGCGTCACCTCGCCGCAGGCAAATATGCCCTTCGGTTCACGGGAAATCCGGGAGATGAGGACGTAATCGCCTTTCTTGATGCGTCTGGCAACGCCGGCCACCCAGGGCAGCCGGATTTCGGTGCCCCGCTGAAACAACTCCGCGGTCGCGGGCACGTCACGCCCGTCCCACACATCGGGATCCCAGACCAGCAGATAGACGGCCATCGGCTCACTCCGTGAGAATTACGCGACGCTGCAGGGCGTTCCGGCCACCGACTGGCGCCCGGCCGCGCTTCAGTAGCTTCCGAACCGGGTGTGCCAGTTGAAATAGGCCTCGCTGCCGCGCCAGTACGGACACACGCGACCCCGCACCTTGACAAGGTAGGCCTTGAGATCGTTGCTCGCCACCTTGGCCTTGGTCACGGCCACCCGCTCGTCAATCACCGTGATGTAATTGCGCCGATACAGTTGCTCGCAGCCGAACTTGCACATTGGCATGGCAATGTTTTCGTAATCCATGCGCTCGACCTTGGTGCAATGCCAGCGGTCCTTGATGTGTGCGGCGATCAGGAACTGGGTGGGCAGCGTCCGTCCGCAGATGCCGCATTCGGCCACGACCTTGTTGCCAAAGTGGTAATCCCGCAGAAACCCGTCTTCCTTGCGCAGGCGGCTGCGACCCCTGGCATCCAGGATGCGCGTGGGATCGATGCGCGCGACAATTTCCCGGTATTCGTCAACGGTGACATCGGGGTAATGTATCTCGCTTTCCAGCTCGAAACCGCGAATCAGTTCCGTGGAACGCTTTTCGTCCTTGACCGTGAACCCGCGCCAGTCATACTCGCGCTTGTGCCCACACAGCTGGTTGACAGCCGCCCGCGGAATCCGCTGATCCTTGACTTCGTCAAGGAAATAGATGCATTCGGCCGGTTCGCCCCCGCGCGCCGGGCCCCAGAGCTCGCGCGCCAGCCGGGCACTCTGCAGCGTGTGAGTGACCACCGCGGACAGAAACACAAGGTTGTTGCGCATGAACAGCACAACGTCGCCGCGTTCCAGCTTGGCCCATTGTTTCTTCTGGGCATCGCTTCGTCCGGGACGCACACCGAAAAGGCGGGCCATCTGGCCGGGATAAAGAAAAGTGAGCTCATCCAGCTCGCGCGTCCCTTCCAGCGCCTTGAGTTCGCTCAGCATCACGGGATGCTCCAGCGTGCGCTCGAGCATCCTCTCCGCCATAGCGTCATTGGCAGGCTGAAATGCGAGTTTGGTCATTCGACCCCCGATGCCGGCCCTTCGGGAACCGACGTTGTGTGTCCCATGATACGTTTGCCGCGGTCCGCACGCAGTCAGGCGCGTCCGGACCGGTGGCTTCATTATACGCAAGGGGCCGCGGCCCTGACACCGGCGGACCGGGACCGGGTGATATGATGGTCGCGGGCCGTGCCACCCATTGGCACTCAATGCAGCACCACAGACGCGAGGTAGCCCCATATGACATGCCTGCGCGAACTCCGATCCAGCACACTGACCGTCGCGTTCCTGCTCGCCTTCACGGTTTTGCTCACGGCGTGCGTCAGTGGAATCGACTGGAGCCCGTCGGACAAGAGTAACGCGCGCTACATCGGCCGCTCGCTGGCCGAAGCTCGCAGGGCCGCGGCGCTGGCCAACGCGTTGCCTGCGGACTTCGACCCCGGCGACCCAAAGGCTGGTGAAGTGCGCAACTGGCTCAACCGCGCCTACGCGACCGCCACGCTGGTCCGTGACGACATACTTGCCAAGGCCCATCCGGAGCTGCCGCAACGCTTTCGAAATCAATACGAGCCCTCGCTGACGCGTCTTCTTCACTACTATCGAACGGGCAAGCCGCCGGGTGATCCGGATCCGGCTCGGGCACTGAGCGATTTCTACACCTGGTTTGTCGAACACCAGCCGGACTTTCGCTGGTGGGACGACTACTCGCCGCTCGACGAAACCCTGCCCCCGCCCTCCGCCGAATGATGGACAAACGCACAACAGGACTTCTGCAGACCACGCGCCGGGCGGCCCGTGACAAGTTCCGCGAGGAAGTGCTGGCGCAGGGCGTGGACAGTGCCCGGCTGGGCGAATACCGGCGGATGGAACGCGACTATCGAGGCTATGCCCGGATCGGCCGGCCACCACCCGCCGCGCGCGAGCTTGCCGCGGAACTGTTGCGCCGCCAGAGCATTGAACTCGGAGACGATGCGGCGCGGCACGACTTTGAAGTGGAAGTGACCCGGATGCTCGCCGCGCTCTACGCCGATTTCATCGCTCTGGCGCGCCGCGGAAGCGGGAGGGATCACCCGGCAAGAAAGTGAAAGGCCACCCCGGCAATGGCCACCGCCACCGCAGCCTGTGCCTGCCACCGCCAACGCCGGGATTTGAGGTGGCCGAAGAAGGAGATGGCCGCGAAAGGGACCAATGCAAGAAAAATCAGTGAGTTATGAAAAAGCTCGGACACATTGACCGGTGCCTGCGCAGAGGCCGGCGTCACGGCCAGGAAAAGGACCGCGACCGCCATCTGGCCCAGGCACAGCGATACGGCCGAACCGAGCAGGATGCCATTGATCATTGCCAGCGGACGCACGGGATTTGCAAGACTCCGGTAAAATGGTCATATTCTTGATCAATGCGCACGCATTATCCCTCACGCGGGCCATGACGGCCAGCCGCTGACCCGACGGGAACTCATCCCCGCGATTCGCTTTCCAACTATATGCCGGGATGGCCCACTCAAGCCTGCCCGGCCCGACCAACAGATTGTGGACGTCGACAACATGCTGAAACGCCTTGCCTCTCTGCTCCTGTGCTTCGCTCTTGCCGCGGGTACCGCCCTCGCCGGCACGCCGTCCGGCGACGCCGTCCCCGATGCAAGCACCGGTCTGCGCCCGGATCTCGGGCACCGCATCGTGGAACAGTATGCCGCCCTGCGGCTGGTTCGGGGTCACTACAGTCATCCTGATCTGAACGACGCGCTGTCGTCGCGCATCCTGGACCGCTACATTCGCCAACTCGATCCCAACCGTCTCTATTTGCTGGCCTCGGACGTGGCCGGTTTCGAGAAGTATCGCGACAAGCTTGATGACGCCATCAAGGCGGGTAATCTCGACCCGGCATTCTCGATCTATCGGGTGTACCGCGAACGCCTGGAACAGCGGATCGACTACGCATTG
>JASFQN010000035.1:0-17309 GCA_050115425.1 Gammaproteobacteria bacterium
GCCCCGTTCACGGCCATTTATGAGTTGAGCCACGGCGCCATTCACGCCGCCGACAGCCGCTTCGAACTCAGTCGCCAGCCGGACGGCAGCCTGGTCTATGCATCGCGAACCGAGCCGGTCGGGCTGATTGCCATCTTCCGCAGCGACGTCATTACCGAGCGCAGCCGTTTCCGCCTGGACCAGGGACGTATTGTCCCGATCGACTACACCTACCGCCACAACGACGGCAAGCGCACGCGCACCGATGTCATCCGCTTCGACTGGAAAGCTGGCAAGGCCCGCGAAGACTATCGCGGAAAGGTGAGCAGTTATGCGGTGGAACCCGGAACCCTGGATCGTTTTCTCGCCCAGATCGCGTTCATGCGGGATCTGGCCGCGGGCAAGCTGGCCACCGGGTATGCCGTGGCCGCCAAGGGCGAAGTGACGCGCTACCATCTCACGCGGCAAGGCGAGGAAACGATAAAGACACCGGCCGGCAGATTCGAGACCGTGCGCATCCGCCAGCAGGAAGCCGACTCGGATCGGGTGACCACCTTCTGGTGCGCACCGCGCCTCGGCTACCTGCCCGTGAAGGTGGAACAACGCAAGGGGGGCGACACCCCCAACCGTATGGAACTCAGTCGCCTCGATCCCGTGCCGGACGAACACCCGACCCGGGACACCCCCGCCAAACCCTAGCCGGCCCCGCGATTCAGGCCTTGGGCAGCGTCACACCTCGCTGGCCCTGATACTTGCCGCCGCGATCCTTGTAGGAAACCTCGCAGACTTCGTCCGACTCCAGAAAGAGCATCTGGGCCACGCCTTCGTTGGCGTAGATACGCGCGGGAAGCGGTGTCGTGTTGGAGAATTCCAGCGTGACATGCCCTTCCCATTCGGGCTCCAGCGGCGTCACGTTGACGATGATGCCGCAACGCGCATAGGTGGACTTGCCCAGGCAGACCGTGAGCACGTTGCGCGGAATCCTGAAGTATTCGACGGTGCTCGCCAGGGCGAAGGAGTTCGGCGGGATGATGCAGACATCGCCCTGGAAATCGACGAAGCTGTTGGCATCGAAACTCTTGGGATCGACGATCGCTGAATTGATGTTGGTGAAAATCTTGAACTCGTTGGAACAGCGCACGTCGTAACCGTAGCTGGACGTCCCGTAGGAAATCATGCGGCCGCTGCCATTGCCGCGTACCTGGCCGGGCTCGAAAGGTTCGATCATGCCGTGCTCTTCGGCCATGCGGCGGATCCAGCGGTCGGATTTGATGCTCATTCCCATTCCTCTGTTGATGGTTCGCCCGCGGCGCGGGCCGGACGCCGGTCTCCCGGCACCCCTGTCAGTCGTCTGCCACCACAATGCGCGGAAACGCGCCACTGTAGTCCTTGCCGGCGCGCGCCAACACCGCCGCCGTGCGTCGCGCCACGTCCAGGTAGGACCGGGCAATCGGGCCGTCCGGATCGGCCACCACACTGGGCCGGCCGCTGTCGGCCTGTTCGCGGATGTTCAGATCCAGCGGCAGGCCGCCGAGGAACGGCACCCCGTACTGTTCGGCCATCGCCCGGCCGCCGCCGGCACCGAAGATGTGCTCCTCGTGCCCGCAGTTGCTGCATACGTGTGTGCTCATGTTCTCGACAATGCCGAGGATGTTCACTTCCACCTTTTCAAACATGCGCAGTCCCTTGCGGGCATCCAGCAGCGAAATTTCCTGAGGGGTGGTCACAATGATCGCCCCGCTCACCGGCACGCGCTGGGCGAGCGTGAGCTGAATGTCGCCGGTCCCGGGCGGCATGTCCACCACGAGGTAGTCGAGGTCGTCCCATTCGGTTTCCTGGATCAGTTGCACCAGTGCCTGGGTCACCATCGGGCCGCGCCAGACCATCGGCGTCTCCTGGTCGACCAGGAAACCGATCGACATGCACTGGATGCCGTGACCGGTCAGGGGCGTCATGTGCTTGCCGTCCCGGCTGGTCGGCTTGCCCTCGATACCCAGCATGCGCGGCTGGCTGGGGCCGTAGATGTCGGCATCCAGCACACCGACGCGAGCCCCCTGTGCGGCCAGCGCCAGGGCCAGGTTGGCGGCCGTGGTGGACTTGCCCACACCGCCCTTGCCGGACGCGACGGCGATGATGTTGCGCACACCCGGCAACGGCTTGAGATTGCGCTGCACGGCGTGTGACAGCACTTTCCAGGAGACATTCACCGCGGCCTCCCCGATGCCCTCGACCGCACGGAGATGATCACCCAGCGCGTCGGCCAGCGCGTCCCGGTAGTCGTCGGCCGGAAAACCCAGCTCCACGTCCACCTCGACACGGCCACCGTCGATCCGGATATCGCGCACGCATCGCGCCGCCACCAGATCCTCGCCGAGGCAGGGCTCGACGAAGCCGGCCAGGGCCGATTCCACCTGTTCGCGCGTCATCTGTGCCATGAGTTCGCTACCTCCCGCGGGGGCGTGCCCAAATCCGGGCATTCTAGCATTCCGCGCCGGCGTCTGGGATGCCCGGAACTGCCCTGCGGAAGCCGGGCTGTGGCATAATGCGCGCTTTGGCCGGCCCGGCCATCCGCAATCCGACAAAAGCCATGACAGACACCGTGCGCGAAATCCTCGTCACCAGTGCCCTCCCCTATGCCAACGGGCCCATCCATCTGGGGCACATGGTGGAACACATCCAGACCGACATCTGGGTGCGCTTCCAGCGCATGCGGGGCAACACCTGCTACGCGGTCTGCGCGGACGACGCCCATGGCACGCCGATCATGCTCCGCGCCCGCCGCGAAGGCATCACGCCGGAAGAACTGATTGCCCGCACCAAGGCCGAGCACGAGCGCGATTTTGCCGATTTCCTGGTCACCTACGACAACTACTACACCACCCACTCGCCGGAGAACCGGGAACTCGCCGAAGGCATCTACCGGGCGCTGCGGGACGCCGGGCACATTACCAGCCGGGTCATCCGCCAGGCCTATGACCAACAGGCCGGCATGTTCCTGCCCGACCGTTTCATCAAGGGCGAATGCCCGCGTTGCGGCACGCCGGACCAGTACGGCGACAACTGCGAGGCCTGCGGCGCGACCTACAGTCCCGGCGATCTGAAGAACCCGGTTTCGGTGATTTCCGGCACCCGCCCGGTGGAACGCGAATCGGAGCACTATTTCTTCAAGCTCGGCGACTTCGCCGACATGCTGAAGGACTGGATCGAACACAGCCGCCTGCATCCGGCGGTGCGCGGCAAACTGGACGAATGGTTCAACGAAGGGCTCAAGGACTGGGACATTTCCCGCGACGCGCCCTATTTCGGCTTCCGGATTCCCGATACCGAGGACAAGTACTTCTACGTCTGGCTGGACGCGCCGGTGGGCTACATGGCCAGCTTCAAAAACCTGTGCGAGACCAGGAAACTCGATTTCGACGCCTTCTGGCGCCCGGGCGGGGGTACCGAGCTCTATCACTTCATCGGCAAGGACATCAATTATTTCCACTCGCTGTTCTGGCCGGCCATGCTCGCGGGCAGCGGCTATCGCACGCCGATCTCGATCTTCGTGCACGGCTTTCTCACCATCAACGGCCAGAAAATGTCCAAGTCCCGCGGCACATTCATTCTTGCGCGGACCTATCTTCGGCACCTGAATCCGGAATACCTGCGCTACTACTTCGCTGCCAAGCTGGGCAGCGGCGTGGAGGACATCGATCTCAGCTTCGAGGACTTTGTCAGCCGGGTGAACAGCGACCTGGTGGGCAAGGTCGTCAACATCGCCAGCCGTTGCGCAGGTTTTCTCAACAAGCGCTTCGACGGACAGCTCGGCGGCGAACTGGAGCGACCCGACCTCTTCAGCGACTTTGCCGCCGCCGGCGACCGGCTGGCCCAGGCCTACGAGAACCGCGAATACAGCCGTGCCATGCGCGAAATCATGGCGCTGGCCGACCGCGCCAACCGCTACATCGATGAGCGAAAGCCCTGGGTGCTTGCCAGGGAAGAAGGTCGCGGGGGCGAAGTCCAGGCGATCTGCACCCAGGGACTGAATCTGTTCCGCGTGCTGGTTACCTGGCTCAAGCCCGTGCTGCCTCGCCTCGCGGAACAGGCCGAAGCCTTCCTCGGCGTGGAGCCGCTGACCTGGAAAGACGCGGCCGAGCCGTTGCTCGGCCACCGCATCCGCAAATTCAAACCCTTGATGACCCGTATCGACCCCGCACAGATCGAGGCCATGATGGAACAGTCCAAGACCGACCTGAAAGAAGAAGCCGCAGTACGCAACGCCGAACCGGCGACGGCTGAAAAGACCGCCGACATCGCCCCGACGATCACCATCGACGATTTCGCCAAGGTGGATCTGCGCGTCGCGAAGATCGTCAAGGCCGAGCACGTGGAAGGTGCCGACAAGTTGCTGCAACTCACGCTCGACCTCGGTGGCGAAACGCGCAACGTGTTTGCCGGCATCAAGAGCGCCTATGCCCCCGAGGAACTGGAAGGCAAGCTGACTGTCATGGTGGCCAATCTCGCGCCGCGCAAGATGCGCTTCGGTGTATCGGAGGGCATGGTGCTTGCCGCGGGTCCGGGTGGAAAAGACCTGTTCATTCTTGAGCCACATCAAGGCGCCCGCCCGGGAATGCGGGTGAAATAGCGCTTTTTGCACGGGGCCCGACCATGAAGGAACTGGCACTCATATTCATCAGCACCGTTCTGGTGAACAATTTCGTGCTGGTGAAATTTCTGGGTCTGTGTCCCTTCATGGGCGTGTCGCGCAAACTGGAAAGCGCGATCGGCATGGCGCTGGCGACGACCTTCGTGCTGACCCTTTCTTCAGTCGTCAGCTACCTGATCAACCAGTACATGCTGGTACCCCTGCATCTCGAGTACCTGCGCACGATCGCTTTCATCCTGGCGATCGCCGCAGTGGTGCAATTCACCGAGATGGTGGTGCAAAAAACCAGTCCGCTGCTCTACCAGGTGCTGGGTATCTTCCTGCCGCTGATCACGACCAACTGCGCGGTGCTCGGTGTGGCACTGCTCAATGTCCAGGAGCGTCACGGGCTGCTGAATTCGGCCGTGTACGGATTTGGTGCCGCTGTTGGCTTCTCCCTGGTGCTCATTCTGTTCGCCGCCGTGCGCGAACGGGTCGCCGTGGCCGACGTGCCGGAACCGTTCAAGGGGGCGGCCATCGCGCTGGTCACGGCCGGTCTGATGTCGCTGGCCTTCATGGGCTTTTCGGGCCTGGTGGAGGGTTGAACATGCTCACCGCCGTCATCGCGCTGACCCTGCTGGCGGCCGCACTCGGCCTGGTACTGGGATTCGCCTCCGTGCGTTTCCGCGTGGAGGGCGATCCCGTCGTTGACCGCATCGACGCCCTGCTCCCACAGACTCAATGCGGTCAGTGCGGGTTTGCCGGATGCCGTCCCTATGCGGAGGCCATTGCCGCCGGCGAAGCGGAGATCAACCAGTGTCCGCCCGGGGGTGAGGCCACCATCCAGTCGCTGGCCGACCTCCTCGATCGTGACCCCAAGCCGCTCAATCCGGAAAACGGCGAGGAAAAACCGAAGATGCTCGCGGTCATCGACGAGCAGGCCTGTATCGGCTGCACGCTGTGCATCCAGGCCTGTCCCGTGGATGCCATCATCGGCGCCGCCAAGCAGATGCACACCGTCGTGAGCGGGGAATGCACCGGCTGCGAACTCTGCGTGGCACCCTGCCCGGTGGATTGCATCGACATGCAGCCGCTACGCACCAGCATCGTCAACTGGCGCTGGCCCGCACCACCGGCCGGTCCCCGGCCTCGGCCGGCCCGCTCCCCGCAGCACCTCACGGTGGTGCGCCGGTGAGGGCGACGGAGCCGCAACTCTGGCGGTTCCCGGGCGGACTGGAGCTGGACGACCACAAGGCGGCGTCCACCCGCAAATCCGTCACAACGGTCACTCCGCCCGCGGTGGCCGTCCTGCCACTTCAGCAGCACATCGGCGAGCCCGCCCGCCCGCTGGTCGCCGCCGGTGAGCACGTGTTGCGCGGGGAGATGATCGCGCGCCCGCAGGGCAGCATCAGCGCCGCGATCCATTCGCCGGTATCCGGCACCGTCCGTGGCATCGAGGCACATCCCGTCCCCCACCCGTCCGGAATGAGTGCACCCTGCCTGGTCATCGAAAGCGACGGACTGGATGAACCCGTCGAGCCCATGCCCGCCTGGCCCGACTTCGAAGAGCGCCCGCCGGAAGCCATCCGCGAGCGCGCTCGCGATGCAGGCATCGTGGGCCTCGGCGGCGCGGTCTTTCCGACCTGGGTGAAACTCGCAGCGGAAGGGCATGGCGCCCTTCATACGCTGATCCTGAACGGCGCTGAATGCGAACCCTATATAAGCTGCGATGACATGCTGATGCGCGAGCGGGCCGATGAAGTCGTGGCCGGTGCCCGCATCATGTTCCATGCGCTGGGCGTACAACGCTGTCTGCTGGCAATCGAAGACAACAAGCCCGCGGCCGCCCGGGCCTTGTCCCGGGCCCTGGACGCGGCGGCCGATCCGCGCATCGAACTCGTGGGCGTGCCCTCGCGCTACCCGGAAGGTGGCGAGCGCCAGCTCATTCAGGTGCTTACGGGCCGGGAAGTACCCGCCGACGGCCTGCCAATGGATATCGGCGTGGTCTGTCAGAATGTGGGCACGGCCGCGGCGCTCGCGGCAGCCGTGCTGCGCGGCGAGCCGATGATCTCGCGAATCGTGACGGTCACCGGTGCCGGCGTGGCGGAGCCGGCCAACGTGGAGGCCCGGATCGGCACGCCTCTGTCCGCACTGATCGAACACTGCGGCGGCTACGTTGATCCCGTGGAACGGCTGATCATGGGCGGGCCGATGATGGGCATTGCCCTGACCACCGACGGAATGCCGGTGGTCAAGGCCACCAACTGCGTTCTCGCCGCCGGCTCCGGCGAAGTCCAGGCGGAAAAGAATCCGATGCCGTGCATTCGCTGCGGCGACTGTGCCCGGGTCTGCCCGGCCCGCCTGCTGCCCCAGCAGTTGTACTGGCATGCACGCGCCCGGGATCTCGAAAAAGCGCAGGACTACCAGATTTTCGACTGTATCGAGTGCGGTTGCTGCGACTACGTATGCCCGAGCCACATTCCGCTCGTGCAGTACTTTCGTTTCGCCAAGACTGAAATCTGGGGCCAGGATGCCGAACGCGCCAAGGCCGACCTCGCCAGGCGCCGCTTCGAAGCGCGCAAGGCGCGTATCGAGAGGGAAAAAGCCGAGCGCGCCGAACGCCTCAAACGCAAACAGGAGGCGTTGCAGAAAGCCGAACAGAAGGGCGATGCCGCCCGCAAGGCGGAGATTGATGCCATCCTGGAGCGGGCGCGGCGCAAAAAGCGCGGCCACTCGCCGGACAACAACAACGCTCCGGGTGGGGACAAGGGATGAGAACCTTCAAAACGATCAGTTCACCGCATCTCAGCCCGCCCAACAGCGTGGGCCGCGTCATGCGCCAGGTCCTCTATGCCCTGATTCCCGGCACGCTGGCCTATATCTGGTATTTCGGCTGGGGACTGGTCATCAACATGGTCATCGCGACCGCCGTGGCACTGGGCGCGGAAACCCTGATGCTGGTTCTGCGAGACAAACCGCTGCGGCCGTTCCTCACCGACTACAGTGCGGTCCTCACGGCTGTCCTGCTGGCCTGGGCCATTCCGCCGATTGCCCCGTGGTGGGTGACCGCGATCGGCTCAGGCTTTGCGATCATCTTCGCCAAACACCTCTATGGCGGACTCGGCTACAACCCGTTCAATCCGGCCATGGCCGGCTATGTGGTGTTGCTGATTTCCTTTCCTGTCGCGATGACCACCTGGCTGCCACCGGCCAACGTGGTGGGCCAGGGCGTCCAACTGGATTTCTGGGATACTCTGGTCACCATCCTCACGGGCCATCTGCCGAATGGTCTCACCGTTGATGCCGTGAGTCGCGCCACGCCACTGGACATGGTCAAGACCCAGCTCGGTCTCAATCACACGATTGCCGAAATCCGGCAACACCCGATATTCGGTGACTTCGGCGGCAAGGGCTGGGAGTGGATCGGCAACTATCTGTTCCTGGGCGGCCTCTATCTCATCGCCCGTCGCATCATCCGGTGGCACATTCCGGTCGCCATGCTGGGTTCTCTGGTCCTGATCTCGCTGCTGTTCTATATCGGCGATCCGGGCAGCCATGCCTCGCCGGGCTTTCACGTCTTCAGTGGCGCGGCGATTCTGGGCGCCTTTTTCATCGCCACCGACCCCGTGTCAGCGGCCACCACCGACAAGGGCCGACTGATCTACGGCGCCGGCATCGGCGTGCTGGTCTATGTGATTCGCACCTGGGGCGGCTATCCGGACGGAGTCGCCTTTGCCGTGCTGTTGATGAACATGGCGGTTCCGCTCATCGACAACTACACCCGCCCGAAGGTCTACGGTCATGGCGCAAGCTGACGGCGGCAAGCGCGCCTGGCGCCAGATCCTGGTGAGCGGCATCGTGCTTGGTGCTTTTGCACTGGCCGGTGCGGCGCTCGTGGCGGTCACCGAGGTGAGCACCCGCGACATCATTGCGCGCAACGAACACGATGCGCTGCTGCGGAGCCTGCACGAAATCATTCCGCCGAACCGCTACAACAATGACCTGGCCCACGACACGATAACCGTCGAAGACGCCGATTACCTGGGTACCAATGAGCCGGTGACCGTCTATCGTGCACGCAAGGATGGCAAGCCGGTGGCGGCCATCTTCACGAGCGTCGCGCCGGACGGCTACAACGGTTCCATCCATCTGCTGGTGGGAATCTATACCGACGGCACGGTGGCCGGTGTGCGCGTGGTATCCGAACAGGAGACGCCGGGACTGGGCGACAAGGTGGAACGCAGCAAGACCGACTGGATTACGCGCTTCGCGGGCCACACGCTGGGCAACCCGCCACGCGCCCAATGGGCCGTGAAAAAGGACGGCGGTGTATTCGACCAATTCACCGGCGCCACCATCACGCCGCGCGCTGTGGTCAAGGCGGTCAGGAACACTTTGATATACTTTCATGCGCACCACGAGGCCGTATTCGCGACCCCCGGCCCGAGCGCGAAGACTCACGACCCGCACCAATGAACGGAGCGCAGTGCTGATGGCACCGAGTTATCGAGGCATCGCCCGCAATGGACTCTGGGACAACAACCCCGGACTCGTTCAGTTGCTCGGTCTGTGTCCGCTGCTCGCGGTGAGTACCACATTCATCAACGGTCTGGGCATGGGACTGGCGACCACGGCCGTGCTTGCCGGTTCCAATCTCACCGTCTCGCTGATTCGGAACTGGGTGCGCAAGGAAGTGCGCATTCCGGTATTCGTCATGATCATCGCCTCGCTGGTGACGACCGTCCAGCTTGTCATGAATGCCTGGTTTCACGACCTCTACAAGGTGCTGGGTATCTTCATTCCGCTGATCGTCACCAATTGCGCCATCATCGGCCGTGCCGAGGCGTTCGCTTCACGCAACCGGCCGGTTCCGGCCCTGGTGGACGGACTCTCGATGGGGCTCGGTTTCACGCTGGTCCTGGTACTGCTGGGCAGCCTGCGCGAGATCTTCGCCCAGGCCACGCTGTTCTCCGGCGCGGAGATGATGTTCGGCCGGGCTGCTGCCGCGCTGAAAGTGACCCTGGTCAGCGACTATCACGGTTTCCTGCTGGCCGCACTGCCACCGGGAGCCTTCCTGGGGCTCGGCCTGTTGATCGCCGGCAAGAATGTGCTGGACCGCAACCTCCGCGAACGTGCCGCACGCCGCACCCCCGCAATCGAACATACCGAATCCGTTGCCTGAGACCCGCAATGAACCGCGAGAAACGGACAGAAATCTTCACGCGGCTGCGCAAGATCAATCCGCACCCGACGACCGAACTCCGCTACAAGACACCTTTCGAACTGCTGGTAGCCGTGATTCTTTCCGCACAGGCCACCGACAAGGGCGTCAACAAGGCCACTGCGCGGCTGTTCAAGGTGGCCAACACGCCGCAGGCCATCCTTGATCTGGGCGAAAACGGCCTGCGCAAACATATCCAGACCATCGGCCTGTTCAACAGCAAGGCGGCCAACATCATCAAGGCGTGCCGCATGCTGGTCGAGAAACATGGCGGCAAGATTCCCGAGACCCGTGAGGAACTGGAAGCGCTGCCCGGCGTCGGACGCAAAACCGCCAACGTCGTACTCAACACGGCTTTTGGTCAACCCACAATTGCGGTGGACACCCACATCTTCCGCGTGGCCAACCGGACCGGCATCGCACCCGGCAAGACCGTCCTTGAAGTGGAAAAGCGCTTGCTGCGGGTCGTGCCGAAAGAGTTCCTCAAGGACGCCCATCACTGGCTGATCCTGCACGGCCGCTATGTGTGCAAGGCACGCAAACCCAACTGCCCCGAATGCATCATCAACGATCTGTGCGAATACAAGCACAAGACTGCCTGACGAACCCCGGCCGCGTTCCCTCGCGCCCGGAGCGCAAAGGCTTTCGCAAGAAAAACCCCTGACTGATTGCCTGTGCCGCTAGTCGTGCCGCCCGGCATAGAACGCCCTCGTCCGTTCGTGCAGCGGCCGCAGGTCCAGTTCGAACACGCCGAGCGCGCCCTTGACCAGCGTGAACGGGTGCTCGGCGCCCGGCGGATAACTGTTCCAGTAGGTGTCGATATGCATGCCGCGCAGATCGAGCGCCGGATAGCCGGCCTGCTCCGGTGTGAAGCGACCCGTGGCGCTGGCGCGATAGATCACTTCATGCGCCTCGCCGGTCCAGGCATTGATCCGCAACGCTACCGGGTAGGCCGAGGCCGTCAGGGCAGTCAGCGCCATCGCCCCGACGACCAGCCGCTCGCGCTTCGGTGCACCCCGGCCGAGCGGCACCACGACAAGCGCGCCGAGCATCGCAACCGCCACGAACAACGTCCAGGGAAGCGGGCCGACCGGCTGATAGGGCACCAGAGCCAGACCGTCTGCCAGGGCATAGATGAGCAGCGCCACCACCAACACGGTCTGGATCAGCATGCCCTTGTGCCGGGCCAGATCGAAACCGTCTGCCCGGGCGTGCTTGTCGGCATGCTCCGACAACAGCCCACGCGCCCGCAGCATGCGCACCAACGGCGTCTTTTCGATCACCGCCCGGGCGTCGCCGACGCGAAGACTCAACAACTGGCGCAGATTCACACGGTGGTCCTCGCCGCGCACATCCCGCCAGAGGTAGGGTGCAAACCGGTACTCGGCCTCGTCCGTGACAATGACGATTCGCCAGGCGGGCAGAAATCGGGCGCTGCCGGCAGGCGATCCACGGCACTCCAGGGTGGCACTGCGCACACTCGTCCAGGGAATCCTCACGTGGCCGGACACCAATCCCTGCAGTCCGGTACCCAGCCAGCGCGGCACGTAGGCTTCCATGCCCGTCGGCTCCAGCCGCAACCAGGCGCGCCGGGTTCCGATCACTGCGATTGCCAGGAAGCCGATGGCTGCCACCAGCATCCCACCCTGCACCCAGGCATGATGGGAGGTCCGGGCCGCAACGCGGGTGAGCAATTTCGGCAGCGTGAGATTCTTTTCCGCTGCCATCTTCGCCAGGAGCCAGGCCAGCATGCCCACGCTGAGCGCCATCAGGCTCGCGGCAGCGATGATCAGTCGGCGCGCGCTGGCCCGCCGCACCATGCCGAACACCCGGCGCAACTCCCCGCTCTGTTCCATGTCATCCCCCTCTGGAATTGCCGGATACGGAACCGGCATGCTTGCGGATGCCCGCCATTGCAGACTAACCCGAAGCAGTCGGCCTGCTCCAGTTCCGAAGGCAGGCAGGCACGCCACCCGGCGGATGTAATAGAATCAGGGGGCCGCAGAGCCACGCCGAAGGACACAGAATTCCGATGTTCGGACAGGATCGAAGCGAAATTCGCCGGACCTTTTTCGAGGTCTGGGACAAGTTGCAGACCGGTGCACCCATGGAGGCGTTGCAGCAGATCATCGGCGAGGTGATCGAGGCGCATCCCGAATATCACTCCCTGTTCGCCGACCGCGATGCCGTGCTGGACCGCGACTGGACGCCTGCCGACGGCGAGACCAATCCCTTCTTGCACATGGGCATGCATATCGCCATCCGCGAACAACTCACGACCAACCGTCCCGCCGGTCTTCGCGACGCCTACCGGGTTCTGGTCGGGCGGCTGGGCGAACCGCACGCCGCCGAGCACGAAATGATGGAATGCCTGGGCCGGGCGCTATGGGAAGCTCAGCGCGCCGGTACCCTGCCCGACGAAAACGCCTATCTGGAATGTGTGCGCCGGCGAGGCCGCTGACACCCGGCCGGCAGGCTGCAGACATCTTCCCGACTGCTATGCTCGAGAGACGCGCCGCGGTGCGGAAAATTCGTTGCGGAGCCGTGAAACATATCGAAGTTCCGTGCGTCTTTCCTTCCGTAGGCTCGCCGGCCGGGTCCGGAATCCGCTGGATCCGGCGACGCAAGGGGCCTTTTCCAATTCAGACCTCAACCGGGGGGTACATTATGTCAAGGAACCATTCCATGAAGCCTCTGGCACTCGCCATTGGCGCCACCTTCGCCGCTTCCATGATGAGCATGTCCGCGGCCAGCGCCGACCAGAATCCGTTTGGAGCCAGCAAGCTTTCCAGTGGCTACATGGTCGCGAGCAACGACAAGGCCGCGGAAGCCAAATGCGGTGAAGGCAAGTGCGGCGAGGGCAAATGCGGCAGCGCCAACATGGGTGCTCACGTGCACAAGGCCGGCGAGAAGATCATCGACGGCAAATGCGGCGAGGGCAAATGCGGTGAAGGCAAGTGCGGCGGCGACAACATCGGTGCCCACGTGCATGCCAAGGATGCCGGCATGAAGGGCGGTGAAGGCAATTGCGGCGGCGACAAGACCAAGGCCGCTGAACCCAAGAAGGGTGCTGAAGGCAACTGCGGCGGCAGCATGGCCTGAGCTTCATTCCGACCATGACTGCTGGCAACCAGCAACGCGAATACCCGGTCCATGGGGCCGGGCTGGGTCTGCGGCGGGCCCTCATGGGCCCGCTCGCAGACACCTTTCCGGACTCGGTGAACTTTCTGGAAGTGGCGCCGGAAAACTGGCTGACGCTGGGCGGCAGCCTCGGTCGCCAGTTCCGCGCCTTCACCGAACGTCATCCCTTTGTCTGCCACGGCCTGTCCCTGTCGCTGGGCGGCCCGGCACCGCTGGACGAGGATTTTCTCGTCCGGCTGCGCGATTTCCTGGAGCGGCACAACATACGCTGCTACAGCGAGCATCTGAGCTATTGCGGCGACAACGGCCATCTCTATGACCTGCTGCCCATCCCCTTCACCGAGGAGGCCGTGGACTACGTTGCCCGGCGCATCCGCCGCACTGAGGAGATCCTTCAAAGACGCATCGCGGTGGAGAATGTCTCCTACTACGCCGCGCCGGGACGCGCGATGGACGAAATCACATTCATCAACGCGGTACTTGAGCGCGCGGACTGCGACCTGCTGCTCGATGTAAACAATATCTACGTCAACAGCATCAACCACGGCTATGACGCCGAAACATTCCTTCGCGCACTGCCCGCCGAACGCGTGGCCTATTTTCACGTGGCGGGGCACTACGTGGAGGCAGAGGACCTGCGCGTGGATACCCACGGCGCGGATGTGATCGATCCGGTATGGGACCTGCTGGACAAGGCCTATGAACACTGCGGCGTGGTGCCCACGCTGCTTGAACGCGACTTCAACATTCCGCCGCTGGCAACGCTGCTGGACGAGATCGACACGATTCAGCGGATCCAGGCGCGTCACCTGCCGGCGGCCGCAACGGCGGCGACCGGCCATGGCTGAACAGCCCGACTTCATCCGACGCCAGTACGAATTCACTGCGCATGTGCGCGATCCCGAGCGCAATCCGGCACCGGCGGACGTCGAGGATCGTCGCATGGCGATCTATCGCGAGCTTTTCTTCAACAACATCTCCGGACTGCTCGCCCAGACCTTCCCCGTGCTGCACCGCTTGCTCGATGACGCGCATTGGACTGCGCTGGTGCGCGACTTCTTTGCCCGCCATGAATCGCATACGCCGTTGTTCGTGGAAGTGCCCCAGGAGTTTCTCGCGTTCCTGCGGACCGAACGCGGTCAACATGAAGCCGACCCACCCTGGTTGCCGGAGCTTGCTCACTATGAATGGGTGGAACTGGCCCTGCAGACCAGTACCGAAGAACTGGACAACGGCACCGCAGATCGTGATGGCGACCCGATGGCCGGCATACCGGCATTGTCGCCACTGGCCTGGCCGCTGGCCTATACATGGCCGGTCCACCGGATCGGACCCGACTTCCTTCCGCAGGAACCCGGCGAGACACCGACCTTTCTGGTCGTCTATCGCGACCGACATGACGATGTCGGTTTCATGGAAATCAATGCCGTCACTGCGCGGCTGCTCGAGCTCATCGGCGACAACGACTCATCCACGGGTCACGAACTGCTGAACCGGATTGCAACCGAGATGCAACATCCGAATCCCGCGATCGTCATTCAGGGAGGCGAGCGCATTCTCGCCGACCTCGTCCGGCGGGACATCCTCCTCGGCACACGCCGCGAGGACTCCCCCGGCCACTGATCCGCAGCCAGGCGGCTGAGGAAATGACTGAATGGGAGATCGAATAAATGCACGCTGCGATCGCATACTGGAACAGGCTCACCCGGCTTCTGGACCGCATCGGTGAATTCCTGCCACAGCTGGGACTGCGCTTTCTCATCGCCTGGGAGTTCTGGGAATCCGGTGTAATGAAATTCAATGGCCAGAACTGGTTCGGCCAGATCAAGGATGCCTTCCCTTTCCCGTTCAATCACGTGCCCGTGGATGTGAGCTGGTTTCTTTCCGAATGGGGTGAGTTGATTGGCGCCATTGCGCTGGTCATCGGCCTGGGCACCCGCTTTTTCAGCTTCACGCTGATCATCATAACCGCGGTTGCCTGGTATGCGGTCCACGCCGGCAACGGTTACAACGTATGCAGCAACGGCTACAAATTGCCGCTCATCTACATCCTCGCCCTCCTCCCCCTGTTGTTCAGCGGCGCCGGGAAAGCCAGCCTGGATTACTTGCTGGGTCGCCGGCTCAGCTTGCCGGAGCGCGGCTGAACCGGCAGGACCGCGGCTTGCCAATCAGGGAACAAGGCCACCCGATCCGTACGATTTCACGTCAATTCGACGCAATTCACGCATCACGGAAACGCCGGGCTTGAGATGCCCGGCGGTCACCCCCATTTATGCAGTCTGACCCGAATAGCGGAAACGCAAGGAGGTGCCGCATGTCGCACAAACATCCCGCAGGCCGCGTTCTTTTCGTGATCAGCGGTCACGGTGAACTGGGTGATACCGGCCGCAAGACGGGCTGGTTCCTTTCCGAAGTTTCCCATCCACTGGCCGTGCTCGATGCCGCCGGCTACGACATCGACTTTGTCAGCCCCGCCGGCGGCAAGGCGCCCATGGATCCAAAAAGCCATGACATGGAGGATTCCGAGAATCGGGCGTTTCTGGAAAGCGAGCACTGGCGCGCCCGGGTGGACAACACGCGCCGCCCGGACCAGGTGAATGCCAGCGATTACGACGCTGTCTTCTTCGCTGGCGGCCACGGCACGATGTGGGACTTCCCCGAAAACCAGGGTCTGGCGGAGCTGACCGCCGGAATTCATGAGCGGGGCGGCATCGTGGGTGCCGTGTGTCACGGCCCTTCTGCCCTGGTCAACGTGAAAACCGACGGCAACTACCTGATCAAGGGACGCAAGGTCACGGGCTTCTCGAACGAGGAAGAGCATGCGGTGGGCCTCGACGACGTGGTGCCATTCCTGCTTGAGTCGAAGCTGACGGAACGTGGCGGAGACTACCGCGCCGCTGAGAAGTTCCAGGCCCATGTGGTCATCGACGGCCGCCTGGTTACCGGCCAGAATCCGGCATCCGCCAAGGGTGTCGGCCAGGCCATGCTCAAGCTGCTGGAAAAGCGCAGCGCCGCGGCCTGACGGGCTATTCGCGGACGCGAAACTGCGGCAGGTGCAGGCCGTAGACAATGGCGGCAATCCGCAGGAGGACCACCGTCATCAGCCCGGCCAGCGTGGGCAGGGGCGCGGCCAGCGCCAGCCGCTCGCTGCCAAGATAGGCAAACACCCCGGCAATGCAGGCCGTGGCATAGACATCGCGGCGCAGGATGAGCGGGATTTCCCCGGTGAGCAGGTCCCGCATCACGCCGCCCGCGGCGCCGGTCATCGCGCCCATCAACAGAATCACCGGCCAGGCGAAGCCGGCCGCCTCGGCGATGCGCGCCCCGGAGACCGTGAACACCGCCAGGCCACAAGCATCGGCCAGGCCCAGCGTGTAGCGTGGCGGCGCACGGAAACGCGTGTACAGCACCGTCACCAGCGCCGCCGCGCCGATGATCCCCAGATACACCGGTCGTTGCAGCCAGAATATCGGATGGCGGTCGAGCAGAAGGTCGCGAAGCGTACCGCCGCCGATGGCCGTGATGGCCGCGATCACGAACACACCCAGCAGGTCCAGGCTCTTGCGCCCGGCGCTGAGCGCCCCGCTGACCGCGAAGACCGCCACCCCGGCCATGTCCGCCAGGTGCAAAACCCAGACAGCGTCGGTCATTCGTCGTCGTCCAGGCCGGGGGCTTGTTCGTATTCCCGGATAATCTCGCGCGCCCGCCGTTCCATCCGTGCGGGCACCATCAGCGTAATGTCGGCCGCACCGGGAAGCCCGCTGTAGGCACCGGCCAGCGCATCACCCAGCATGCGCACTTCGATGCCCTCCGCCTCCAGCATGCCGCGCACCAGGTTGGCGGTGATGAGATTGGTGGTGTTGAACACCGTGACGCCTGGATGATTGAACTGGGCCATGTGTGTATCCCCGATGAACCGCGCCCCTTCATTTCAGCGTCATGGCCGCCATTAAGCAAGCGTCTGCCAACCGGCGCGGCGGCTCATGGCCGGCACGGCTGCCGGTCCCCGGTGCCCCTGTTTACCTCGGTTCTGCTGTACCCGCCTGTCGCGAACGCCTTACTCCAGGTGACTGCGCAGCATCCACGCGTTCTTTTCGTGAACTTCGACCCGTCGCGTGCCCAGATCCGCGCTCGCCTGGTCATTTGCTTCCTCGGCGGCCTCGATAACCCGGCGGGCTGCGTTGACGACCGCCTGCTGGTCGGAGGCCAGGTTCCGGATCATGGCTTTCGCGTCCGGATGACGGGTTTCCTCGTCGACGACACTGAGCTTCGCGAATGCCGAATAGCTGCCTGGCGCAGGGGCATCCAGCGCCCGGATGCGCTCGGCTATCTCATCAACCG
>JASFQN010000036.1:0-17276 GCA_050115425.1 Gammaproteobacteria bacterium
CCCTGGGTTGCGCGGCCAAAGCCTTTTCGAAGTCGGACGCGGCCTGGTCGTCCTTCTCGAGGCGATGCAGGCAAACCGCGCGATTGACCAGCGCGCCAATGTTGTCGGGTGTGAGTTCCAATACTTCGCTGAAGGCCGAGACGGCTTCGCCGTAGCGATCGAGCATGCGCAACTCGGTGCCCGCATTGAACCAGAGCGCGGGGTGTTCGGGCCAGCGTTCGAGCGCCTTTTGCGACTCCTCGAGTGCGAGGTGGTAGTCACCCTGGCTGTCGAGGGCAAGCGCCAGATTGACTCTATACGCGGGATTGTCCGGATCCAGTTCGCGTGCGCGGCGCAGGTGGCCAATGGCCTGTTCTCCGGCATCCCGCTGTTGCAGCGCGATACCGAGGCGCTCGTGCAATTCCGGATGATCCGGCAGATGCTCGAGCAGTCTGCGATAGCCGTTCACGGCACGCTCGAGTTCACCGGCCTGATGGGCCGATACCGCGGCAGCAAACGCGGAGTTCAGTTCCGCCTGCTGCCGGGCGTCGAATGTCTGGGAATATCCGGTCATCGGCGATGCTTCTCGTTACCGGTCCGCGTTCCGGGAAGTCAGATGACCAATCTTACCATCCCGGAGCACCCGCGCCCTACCGGCACCCGGGCATCTGACTCGCAAAAAAAAACGATGGCCCGCTTGCGCGGGCCATCGTCACCAGTCGGATTACCGTCTGGATTTTCCGGTTTACCGAATTACAAGTCCTGGTCGTACCGGATGTAGGGCACGCGGCCGTATACATCGTACAACTGGTTGTTGTAGTTCGGGTTGCCGAACCGGGTGTCGGTGGGCGGATCTTCGTTGGTGAGGTTACGCGCACCAACGCTGATCTTGCCGTTCCAGGGCAGCGCGTAGCCGACCTGGAGGTCCCACGTCGTCCAGGCACCGAACTCGGGCAGCCCGGCATCACCGTTGTTGCTGGTGGCAGCCGTCCAGTGACCCAGCAGCTGGGCGTCCCAGTCACCAAGCGACCAGGTGAACCCGGCGTTGGCACGGGAATCCGGCAAGCTGGCACCGGCCGTCGGCTGCTTGAGCAGATCGACGTACGGGGCACCCGGCACATCCTGCTGCTCGTACTTCAGCACCTTGGTGTACTGCAGGTCGATCTTGTAATCGCCGCTGGCACCGCCGCTGAAGCTGTAATGGCCGTCAAAATCAAAGCCTCTGGTCTTCACACCGCCCAGGTTCTGGAAGGTGAGGTTGACCGCAGTGATCTTGCCGTTCGCGCCACGGCCGACGTTGCTCAGGCAGTTCGGGAAGCACGCGCCACCGGAAGCCTGGTAGGCCGCGTATTCCTGATCCAGCGTGTACTGCAGAGCCGGCGTGCTGATCTGGTTGGTGAACTTGATGTTGTAGAAATCCACACCAAGAGAGAAGTCATTGGTCGGATTCCAGACCGCGCCCACGTTCCAGTTCTTCGATTCCTCGGCACCCAGGTCCTGGTTGCCGCCACCGAAGTTCTGGTACTGGGTCTGGTTACAGGTCTTGCCACCCAGTTCCGCACAACCCACGCGGTCAAGCGCCGTGTTGAAGCTCTGCGCCGGGCTGGTGTACAGCTCGGACATGCTCGGAGCACGGAAGCCTTCGCCGTAGCTGCCGCGGATCAACACGGAGTCGGTGGGCGTCCACTTCACGCTCAGCTTCGGATTCACGGTGGTGCCGAAGTCGTTGTAGCTGTCATAGCGCAGAGCGAAGTCAGCTTCAAGACTGGTCAGGATCGGCCACACGATTTCGCCGAACGCCGAGTAGCGGTTGCGGGTACCGTGGACGTCCGCGCCACCGGCGGAACCGTCGACGTTGGCAGCGTTCTGCTGGGCGTCGAAGTCCTGGGTGAACTCTTCATCCGCGTACTCGTAACCGAACGCCACCGGCAGCGGGCCGTTGTCGGTCTGGGCCAGGTCGAAGTTGATCTGACCGTCGGTGGACAGCTGGCGGGTCTGGGTGTTGGTGAAACCGTCGATCACCCAGTTCTGGGCCAGAGCCGTGTTGGTCGGACCGTTGACGGCGAAGATGTCGAAGCTGCCGTCGTCGATGGCCTTCTGCAGGATGGAGCGAACGCCATAACCACGGTCGGTCTTGTCGTCTTCCTGGCGGCTGTGATGCACCGACACTTCCCAGGTGGAACCGCCGAACCAGTCGTTGGAACCGTTCAGGCCGACGAGAGCGTCGAACAGAAGGTCCAGCGTGGTGCTGTCACGGAAACCGCCCGGAACGTTCCGGTAGTAGATCGACAGGTTGTACGGACCGCCCGGGAACTGGCTGGCATACGGGTTGCCAGGCGTCGCGGGGTTGGTCGGGTTGTTGGGGTTGGAAGCCGCCATCGTCGGAACGAAGGGCGAACCACCGACCACCGGCGTCGGCGCATAACGACCAAAGCTGTGGCCGCGGGTCACGATGCCGCGAGCGAACAGGTTGGTGTTGTCGCTGATTTCGAAGTTGCCATTGACGAACATGTTGTCCTTCTTGATGGCAGCTTCGTTGGCGGAGGTGCGCGCATAGTTGAAGCGGCACAGACCGCCGGCCGTGGCGACCGAGCTCGGGTAGTCCGGGTTGTTCGGATCCAGCGTGGAGGGGCAACGGGCGTCCGGGAACGTACCCAGGCTGCCGCCGGCACCGTCGGTGGAGAAGAAGCTGCCCGGATAACCGAACGCACTCAGGCCGATCGCGGAGAACGGACGATCACCGTTGAAGATCATCTGCCGTTCGTGGTGCGACATCGCGAAGGTGATGTTGCCACGACCGGAGCTGATGCCGCCGACGATGGAACCCTGCGCTTCGTCGCCGCCCGGCTGGGTCGGACGACCCACTTCGGCGGAAACGTGAACGCCTTCGTAGTCCTTGCGCAGGATGATGTTGATAACACCACCGATGGCGTCCGAACCGTAGATGGCCGACGCGCCGTCACGCAGGATTTCAATTCGCTCGACCGCAGCCAGCGGAACGACGTTCAGGTTCTGAGCGGAACCCGCACCGAAGGCCGGAGCGCCGGCCATGCGACGGCCGTCCAGGAGGACGAGCGTACGCTGGGCACCCAGGCCGCGGAGGCTGACCACAGCCTGCGACTGAGCCGAGGAGCCGGAGCTCTCGCGGAAGGAACCGAAAGTGTTGAAGGTGGTGGCACGCAGCACGTCCGCCACGTCGACCTTGCCGGACAGCTGAATGTCCTGCTGGTCGATCACGGTGACCGGGCTGGGGCCTTCGAGGTCCAGTCGCTTGATGCGCGAACCGGTAACCTCAACCTTTTCCAGCTTGGCGGGGCTGTCGGAGCTATCGGCAGCGAACGCCTGGGCGCTCATCACCGATGCAGCCACGCCGGCGGTAAGGGCGTACCGCACAGCTGTTCTGATCGAGTTACGACTATTCATTGAAACCCTCCTAGCTAAGAGGTTGGCACTTTTTTATGTCACCCCGGAAACAACACCCCTGCGTTCCCGAGGCGCGACAACTTCCGTGTTTCGAACGGGCAGCAATGCCGCCCCGAATTCCCTGGGTCGAACTGATGATAGCACAAGAGACCCCGATTGGAAGGGGGTTGTTGCGAATTCGTGACAAATGCGGAAAACCGCGATTCTGGCGGGATGAGACCCGATTTTGGCGATTCCCGGAGGCGCTCCGGAGAAGAGTTGTTGCGAGAACGCAACGGGGTCAGGGGACGGATGCTGCGAGGCGGAAGGCGACACCATTGCCCATCCCGCGACGCCAGTCAAGCCCTCAGCGGCTCAACGGCGGGCCTCGAGGCGCCAGCCGATCAATGCCTCCGCGCCGCGCGGCGGACGGTCGGTCATGGGTTCGATATGGATTTCCGCGAAGCCGGCGGCACCGAGAGCCGACTCGATGGCAGCCCGCCGCTCGCGCCCGACCTGAGCCCTGACCAGATCGCGCAGCCGGCCGAGATTGGCGCCCAGCCGCTGCGCAGCGCTATCCAGTTCGCCCCGGATACGGTCGGGAGCGAGACCGGTGGCCCGCTGAAAGACGTCGCTGACCATGCCCAGCGCGGTCTGCAGAAATAGCGGATTGCCGGCCGATTCGATCCGTGCGGAGATGCGGGCCGCGGCCTCGTTGAGCGCCTCGCGCCGGCGCTGGGCCTTCGGATCCCGCTGCAGGGCTTCCCTCGCCGCGGGGGTGGTGGCCGCGGCCATCAACTCGAGCAACGCGGCGGCCTTGTCGAACAAGGCGACTTCCTCGAACACCAGCCGCGCGTGGTCCAGCTCTTCACGCGTGGTGCGAAGAATGACCGAATCGGAATGGTGCATGATGAAGGCGAGCTGACCACCAGGCTGGAGAATCCGTGCCAGCTCCGCCACGGTGGCGTCGGTATCCGTATATTCAAACGCATATTGCGCCGTGACCAGACGCACAGTGTCAGCCGGGAACCCGGTGGCTTCCGCCGGAGTCCGCGGATGAAACCGGATCCCCGAAAAGTCGACTTGCCGGTTCGTGGCGAGCGCGGCGGGCGGATCGATATCCGCACGGTCGATGCCATGAATTTCCAGTTTCAGTCCGTGCGCCTCGGATACCTCGCGGGCAATCAGCGGTATCGCGCCGTTGCCGGTACCCAGGTCCACGACTGCGGCACCGGCCGGCTGGCGGGCAAAGACCGTTTCCCAGAATGCGCGGATACGGCCACCGTAGTTGCCGTGATAGGCGTCCGCCAGCGAGTGAAACTGTCCCTCCCGCCAGTAGGCATCCCAACTGGCGTCGCGTTCGTTGTCGGTAATCCCGGGTGCCGGGCGTTCTGTCATTCGCTGCTCCGCCACGCCACCGGACTACATGTTGCGCCGGTAACGACCACCGACTTCATAAAGCGCATGGGTGATCTGGCCGAGCGAACAGACTTTCACGCACTCCATCAGCTCGGCGAAGATGTTGCCGCCGCGACGCGCGGTGTCCTGAAGACGCGCCAGCGCCTTGTCTGCGATGTCGCTGTTGTGCTTCCAGAAGCCGCGAATCGCACTGATCTGGGACTGCTTCTCTTCCTCCGTGGAACGGATCAGTTCCAGCTCGCCAGCCTCCTCTTCCTGGCCCTCCTTGGGCAGAAACGTGTTCACGCCGATGAGCGGCAGGCTGCCATCGTGCTTGCGCGCTTCGTAGTAAAGACTCTCTTCCTGAATCTTGCCGCGCTGATACATGGTTTCCATCGCGCCCAGCACGCCGCCACGCTCGGAAATCCGCTCGAATTCGCGGTACACGGCCTCTTCCACCAGATCGGTGAGTTCCTCGATGATGAACCCTCCCTGGAGGGGGTTCTCATTCTTGTTCAGGCCCAGCTCCTTGTTGATGATGAGCTGGATGGCCATCGCCCGGCGCACCGATTCCTCGGTCGGGGTGGTAATGGCCTCGTCATAGGCATTGGTATGCAGGCTGTTGCAATTGTCGTAGAGCGCGTACAGCGCCTGCAGCGTCGTGCGGATGTCGTTGAACTGAATCTCCTGCGCGTGCAGGCTCCGCCCCGAGGTCTGAATGTGATATTTCAGCATCTGGCTGCGCGGGCCGGCGTGATAGCGCTCACGCATCGCACGCGCCCAGATGCGCCGGGCCACCCGGCCGATCACGGCGTATTCCGGATCCATGCCATTGCTGAAGAAGAAACTCAGGTTGGGCGCGAAGTCATCAATATTCATGCCCCGCGCCAGGTAGTATTCGACAATGGTGAAGCCATTGGCCAGCGTGAAGGCCAGCTGCGTGATCGGGTTCGCACCGGCCTCCGCGATGTGATACCCGCTGATCGAGACGCTGTAGAAATTGCGTACTTCGTTGTCGGTGAAATACTGCTGCACATCGCCCATCATGCGCAGGGCAAAATCCGTGGAGAAAATACAGGTGTTCTGCGCCTGATCCTCCTTGAGGATATCCGCCTGCACCGTGCCACGGACCGTGCGGATCGCTTCGGCCTTCAATTTTTCATAGGTATCGGCGTCAACCACACGGTCACCGGGCACACCCAGCAGACCCAGGCCGTGGCCTTCGTTGCCCTCGGGCAGATCGCCGCCATATTCGGGACGACGCCCGTCGCTGAACAAATTGCGGATCCTGTCTTCAACCGCATCCCACTGGCCCTGCTCCCTGAGGTGGCGCTCCACCCGCTGGTCGATGGCGGCATTCATGAACATGGCCAGAATGATCGGTGCCGGACCATTGATGGTCATGGAAACCGAGGTGTTGGGAGCCAGCAGGTCAAAGCCCGAGTAGAGCTTCTTCATATCGTCCAGCGTGGCGATGGACACGCCGGAATTGCCGATGCGGCCGTAAATATCCGGCCGTTCGTCAGGATCCTCACCATACAGCGTGACCGAATCGAACGCCGTGGAAAGACGTGTCGCCGGCTGCCCCAATGAAAGATAGTGGAATCGCCGGTTGGTACGCTCCGGCGTGCCCTCACCCGCGAACATGCGGGTCGGGTCCTCGCCCGCACGACGGTAGGGATACACGCCGGCCGTGTAGGGATAGGCGCCGGGCAGGTTCTCTTCCATGAGAAAACGCAGCAGATCACCCCAGTCGCGGTAGCGCGGCAAGGCCAGCTTGGGAATCCGCAGGTGGCTGAGCGACTCGGTGTAGTTGTCGCCGCGGATGTCCTTGCCGCGGACCTTGTAGGCGTATTCGTCCGCGCGCGCGGCTTCGGCGCGCGCCGGCCAGCCGCGCAAGAGTTTCAAGCCCTCGTCGCCCACACTGTCCAGCGCCTCGTTATAACGCTGGCGCAGAACACGCATGCTGTTGTCCACACTGGCGGTCAGGGCATCGGCCGGATAGGGCATGAGCGGTTCGGGGAGCATCTCGTCATCGAGCGCCTCGAGCGCCTGGTGGCAACTCTGTGCCAGGCTGGCCGCCTCCGCCGCCCGGGCAATGCGCTGATGGGTGTGGCGTCCACCCTGGGCAATCTCGGCCAGATAGCGTTCCCGCGACGGGGGAATCAACGCCTGTTTTTCGACATCCACGGCGGGAAAGTCCTCGTCCACCCGCCACTTGTCCGCACTCAAATCCAGCTTCTCGATCATGCCGCCAACCAGTGCCTTGAACAGGTGATTCACGCCCGGATCGTTGAACTGGCTGGCAATCGTCGGATAGACCGGCACTTCATCATCGCTCAGCTTGAAGGCCAGCCGGTTGCGCTTCCACTGCTTCTTGACGTCGCGCAGTGCGTCCTTGGCGCCGCGCTTTTCGAACTTGTTCAACGCGACCATGTCGGCGAAATCCAGCATGTCGATCTTTTCCAGCTGGCTGGCCGCACCGTAGTCGCTGGTCATGACATAGAGCGAGTAATCCACGAGATCGACGATCTCGGTATCGCTCTGACCGATGCCGGCCGTCTCGACGATGATCAGGCCAAAGCCCGCGTACCTGAGCAACTGGACGCAATCCTGAAGCACCGCGCTGGTCGCCAGATGCTGACGGCGCGTGGCAATGGAACGCATGTACACGCCGCCGTCGATCAGCGAATTCATGCGAATGCGGTCGCCGAGCAACGCCCCGCCGGTGCGCCGGCGCGTCGGGTCCACGGCCAGCACCGCGATCTTCAGATCCGGAAAGCGGGTACGGAACCGATTGATCAATTCATCGGTGAGGCTGCTTTTGCCGGCTCCGCCCGTGCCGGTAATGCCGAGCACCGGCGGATGGCTGGCGGTGGCCTTCCAGCTCTTGCGCAAATTATCGAGCGACTGCTCGTCCTTGCCCGTCTCGAGCATGGAAATCAGCCGGCCGATTCCCTGGCTGTCGTCGGCGGTCACATGCTCGGCGTCGAAATCCGGTTTGGGCCAGGCGCGAATGCGCTTGAACACATCGTCGATCATGCCGTCCAGGCCCATGCGCATCCCGTCATCGGGGCTGTAGACCTTCTCGACCCCGCAGGCCTCGAGTTCCTCGATTTCGTGCGGCACGATCGTACCGCCGCCGCCAACGACCACGCGGATATGCTCGGCGCCGCGTTCACGCAGCATGTCCACCATGTACTTGAAATACTCCATGTGGCCGCCCTGATATGAACTCACGGCAATGCCATCGGCGTCTTCCTGCAGCGCAGCATTGACGATATCGGCCACGCTGCGGTTGTGCCCGAGGTGAATGACTTCCGCGCCATGCGCCTGGAGGATGCGGCGGATGATGTTGATCGCGGCGTCATGCCCGTCGAACAGGGAGGCGGCGGTTACAAAGCGCAGGGGCACATCGGCACTGCGTTCCGTGCGACGGCTGATCTGGCTGGCGGCTGTGCTCATGAAAATTCCTCGGAACAAGCGAAATTCTGCGTGGTCAATCCGCCCAGTATAACGGTTCCGCAAGCCCTGCGGCGACCGCCCGGCCAGGCTGGTGAGAGTAGTCGGCAGGATTTTCTCTGTCGAAAACCGCCCTTAGGGGCTATAATTCGCGCGTCTCGCGGGGCGGCCACCTCCACAACGGAGCCAAACCGGCCTGCGGGAAGGCGTTATCAGCCCACTCGCGGCAGCCTGGCCCACCGGGCACAATCAGGCCCGCGCTACGCCACCGATTTCGCATCCGCGGCGCGCAACAACAAACGGCCCGATCGCGGATTCCGACTGCTCGGATACAGCTTTAAATCCTTATTTTCGAGGAGGATCTTATGGAGCTTTTCGCCACCCTGGACACCGCAGGGCACGAGGAGGTTGTGTTCTTCCACAGCAAGGACACCGGCCTCAAGGCCATCGTTGCCATCCACAATACCGTGCTTGGCCCGGCGCTCGGGGGTTGCCGCATGTGGCCCTACAAGTCCGAAGCCGAGGCGCTCAACGACGTGCTGCGGCTGTCGCGCGGCATGACCTACAAGGCGGCGGTGTCGGGACTCAACCTGGGTGGCGGAAAGTCCGTCATCATCGGCGATCCCATCGAAGACAAGACCCAGGCGGAAGCTTTCTTCCGCAGTTTCGGACGCTATGTCGAATCGCTGGGCGGGCGCTACATCACCGCCGAAGACGTCAATACCAGCGTCGAGATCATGGATTACGTGTACATGGAAACCGACCATGTCACCGGCGTGCATCCGGTTCACGGCGGTAGCGGCGATCCCTCCCCCTTCACCGCCTTTGGCACGGTCCAGGGCATCAAGGCCAGCCTCAATCACAAATACGGTCACACCGACCTGGGCAAGGCGAGCTACGCGGTCCAGGGTCTGGGTCATGTTGGCGGCCACGTGGTCAAACATCTGATCGATGCCGGCGCCAAGGTCTTTGTGACCGACATGAACGAGGAGCGCGTGCAGCAATGCGTGGACATGGGCGCGGAAGCCGTGGGAATGGACGACATTTACGATGTTGATGCGAACGTCTATGTTCCCTGTGCGCTGGGTGCCACCGTCAACGAAAAGACCATTCCCCGCTTCAAATTCGAAATCATTTCGGGCGCGGCGAACAACCAGCTCGCCAACGACGCCTGTGGTGACGAGATCCACGGCAAGGGCATCCTCTATGCCCCGGACTACGCAATCAACGCCGGCGGACTCATGAATGTGTCGGTGGAAATGCAGGGTTATAACCGCGAACGCGCCGAAAAGATGGTATCGGGCATCTACGGCATCATTTCCAACATCTACAAGCTTGCCGACCGCGAAGGTATTCCCAGTTACAAGGCCGCCGATCGCCTGGCCGAAGAACGCATCCATGCCATGGGTCAGGTCAAGCTGCCGTATGTAAAGCAGAACGCCGACCGCTTCGCCGCGAAGCGCCGCAACCACGGTTGAGACGGGCTCCGGAACGGCCCGTCCGTTTGACCGCGGGCGGGCCGTTCGGGTTTCCGGGACCCTGGACGGACGGGCATGGCCCGGCCGTCTTCCCGGGTACCTGCGGCAGGGAATGGGTACGAGGTACGCAAAGTGACAGCCTTCAACACACAGATAAACGAAGACATCGACATGCTGCGCGAAGCCGTGCAGCGATTTGCCGAGACGGAAATCGCCCCCCGCGCCGCACGGATCGATCACGACAACGAATTTCCGCAGGAGCTCTGGCCCAGGCTTGGCGAAATGGGCCTGCTGGGCATGACCGTACCGGAAGGCTACGGCGGCTCTGGCATGAGCTATCTGGCTCACCTGGTCGCGATGGAGGAAATCTCCCGCGCCTCCGCTTCCATCGGCCTGTCCTACGGCGCCGACTCCAATCTGTGCATCAACAATCTCTACCTGAACGGCAGCGAGGAACAACGGCAGCGATTCCTGCCGGCCCTGTGCAGCGGTGAGAAGGTCGGTGCCCTGGCCATGTCCGAACCGGGTGCCGGATCCGACGTGGTCGGTTCGATGAGTTGCCGCGCCGAGAAGAAAGGCGACGTCTGGGTCGCCAACGGCTCCAAGATGTGGATCACCAACGGCCCCGAGGCCGACGTGCTCATCGTCTACATGCGCACCGCCGGCCGTGACGCCGGTTCCCGCTGCATGACCGCCTTTCTCGTGGAAAAGGGCATGCCGGGTTTCCGTACGGCCCAGAAGCTGGACAAGCTGGGCATGCGGGGCTCGAATACTTGCGAGCTGGTATTCGAGGACTGTGAGATTCCCGAAGCCAACGTTCTCGGCGAGATCAATCAGGGCGTCTATATTCTGATGCGGGGACTGGATTCCGAGCGGCTGATCCTGTCGGGCGGACCGTTGGGCATCATGCAGGCGGCGCTGGACACGGTCATGCCCTATGTACACGAACGCAAGCAGTTCGGCGAACCCATCGGCCAATTCGGCATCATGCAGGCAAAGATCGCCGACATGTATACCGCTCTGCAGTCCGCGCGTGCCTTTTCCTACCGCACGGCCGAGTCCTTCGACAGCGGCCGAGCGGTGCGCAAGGATGCGGCGGCCTGCCTGCTCTATGCCTCGGAATCCGCCGTCAAGGTGGCGCTGGAAAGCATCCAGTGCCTGGGCGGCAACGGCTATATCAACGAATATCCGACCGGGCGTCTGCTTCGCGATGCCAAGCTTTACGATATCGGCGCGGGCACCAACGAGATCCGCCGCATGCTGATCGGACGTGAACTGTTCGATCAGACCGGCGAGTAGCCCGGGCCGAAACCGAACCAGCCACCCGGCGCGCCGCGCCGGCGGAAACGTTCTTGGAGAATAGTGAAATGAGCAACGATCCGATCGTCATTGTCTCGGCACGCCGCACGGCCATTGGCGCTTTTCAGGGGCAATTCGGACCGGTCAAGAGTACCGATCTGGGCGCGACGGCGATTCGCGCCGCCGTGGAGAGCGCCGGGGTGAAAGGCGAGGATGTCAACGAAGTCCTGATGGGCTGCGTATTGCCCGCCGGCCTGGGACAGGCTCCGGCACGCCAGGCGGCATTGGCTGCCGGCCTGCCCACCGGCTCGGGCTGCGTGACCGTCAACAAGGTCTGCGGCTCAGGCATGAAGACCACCATGATGGCGGCCGACATGATCAGCGCAGGCTCCGCCGACATCATTGTCGCGGGCGGCATGGAGTCGATGAGCAATGCGCCCTATCTCGTGCCCGGTGCCCGCGAGGGTCTGCGCATGGGCCATAAGCAACTCATCGATCACATGTTCTTCGACGGCCTGCAGAACCCCTACGACGGCAACATGATGGGGCATTTTGGAGAACAGTGCGCGAGCAAATACAACTTCACGCGCGAGGATCAGGACGAATTCGCCATCGAGTCGGTCAAACGCGCAATGAAAGCCACCGAGTCCGGTGCTTTCGCCGACGAGATCGCGCCGGTCACGGTCAAGACCCGCAAGTCCGAAACGGTAGTGGCCACCGACGAAGAACCGGCCCGCTGCAATATCGACAAGATCCCTTCCCTGCGACCGGCTTTCGCCAAGGACGGTACCGTCACTGCCGCGAGTTCTTCGTCGATTTCCGACGGCGCCGCAGCCGTGGTCCTGATGCGCGCTTCCGAAGCCGCAAAGCGCGGGCTCAAGCCCCTGGCGAAAATTGTCGGCCACGCCGGCCATGCCCATGAGCCGGAATGGTTCACGACCGCCCCGGTGGGCGCCATTGCCAATCTGTTCAAGAAGACCGGCTGGAAAGCCGATGAGGTTGATCTGTACGAAATCAATGAAGCCTTTGCAGTCGTGGCCATGGCAGCGATGGCCGAGCACGGGCTTCCGCACGAGAAGGTCAACGTCAACGGCGGTGCCTGCGCGCTCGGCCACCCCATCGGCGCCACCGGCGCCCGGCTGATTGTCACCCTGTTGCATGCGCTGAAGCAGCGTGGCGGGAAGCGCGGCGTGGCCTCGCTGTGCATTGGCGGTGGCGAAGCCACCGCGATCGCCCTGGAACTGCTGGACTGACGGTGCCGCCATGGCAGTCATAAAGACCAGCATCGACCCGCGCTCGGACGAATTCCGCGGCAACCGGAAACACATGCAGGCCCTGGTGGCCGACCTGCGCGAGCAGGTGGCGCAAAGCGCTCTCGGCGGCGGAGACAAGGCGCGCGAGAAACATCTCTCGCGGGGCAAACTCCTGCCCCGCGAGCGACTGGAGGCGCTACTGGATACGGGCAGCCCGTTTCTGGAACTTTCCCCACTGGCCGCCAAGGGCATGTACGACGACCAGGCACCCTGCGCCGGCATTATCACGGGCATCGGGCGGGTACGCGGCCAGGAAGTCATGGTGGTAGTCAACGACGCCACCGTGAAAGGCGGCACCTATTATCCAATGACGGTGAAAAAGCACCTGCGAGCGCAGGAGGTCGCGGCGGAAAACAATCTGCCCTGCATCTACCTGGTCGACTCGGGAGGCGCCTTTCTGCCACTTCAGGACGAAGTCTTTCCCGATCGCGAGCATTTCGGACGCATTTTCTACAACCAGGCACGCCTGTCGGCGAAAGGCATACCCCAGATCGCGGTCGTGATGGGCTCGTGCACCGCGGGCGGCGCCTATGTGCCGGCGATGTGCGACGAGGCGGTGATCGTGCGCAATCAGGGCACGATCTTCCTGGGCGGTCCGCCGCTGGTGAAAGCCGCTACCGGCGAAGAGGTGGACGCCGAGTCGCTGGGTGGCGGCGAGGTGCATTCCCGTCAGTCGGGCGTCACCGACCATCTCGCCGACAACGACGCCCACGCGCTGGCCATCGCGCGTGACATCGTCGGTACGCTGAACCGGCAAAAGCGAATCCCCGTCGCCGTGCACGAAGCAGTCGAGCCCCTGTATCCCGCCAAGGACATCTACGGCGTGATTCCGCCCGACACACGCTACCCCTACGATGTTCGCGAAGTCATCGCACGGCTGGTGGACGGTTCGGAATTCCACGAGTTCAAGGCGCTCTACGGCAAGACACTGGTGTGCGGCTTTGCGCACCTGCACGGATATCCGGTGGGGATCATCGCCAACAACGGCATTCTCTTCTCGGAATCCGCTCTCAAGGGTGCGCACTTCATCGAACTTTGCGAGCAGCGCGGAATTCCCCTGGTCTTCCTGCAGAACATCACCGGCTTCATGGTGGGACGCAAGTACGAAAATGCCGGCATTGCCAAGGACGGAGCCAAAATGGTCAATGCCGTGGCCTGCGCCTCGGTGCCCAAGTTCACGGTCATCATTGGCGGATCCTTCGGGGCCGGCAACTATGCCATGTGCGGCCGCGCCTACGGCGCGCGAATGCTCTGGATGTGGCCCAACGCCCGTATCTCGGTCATGGGTGGCGAACAGGCCGCTTCCGTGCTGGCCACCGTCAAGCGTGACGGCATCGAAGCCCGCGGAGGTGACTGGTCCGAAGCCGACGAGGAAGCCTTCAAGGCGCCGATCCGCGAACAGTACGAGCACCAGGGGCATCCCTACTACGCCACCGCACGGCTCTGGGACGACGGCATCATCGATCCGGCCGACACCCGGCGGGTACTCGGGCTGGCCATCTCCGCCGCCTTCAACGGTGAACGCGAGCCGCACGGCTTCGGCGTTTTCCGCATGTAGCGCACGGCGGCGCACCCGTACACTCTCCGACTCACCCGACGTGAGGGAGCCACATGAACGATTACGTCCGACAATCCGTTGACGCGCGTGGCGTAGCCACGCTGACATTGAATCAGCCCGCCAAGCACAACGCCTTTGACAGCGAACTGATCGCCCGACTGACCGACATGCTTGGCAGACTGGGTACCGACGATGCGGTCCGCGCGGTGGTGCTTACCGGCGAGGGCAAATCGTTCTCGGCCGGGGCGGACATCCGCTGGATGCGCTCCATGGCGGATTACGACGAGGCCCGGAACTTCGAGGATTCACTGCGTCTGGCCGAACTGATGAGCGTGCTCGACGGCCTGGGCAAACCTACGGTTGCCAGGGTCAACGGCGCGGCGATAGGCGGCGGCACCGGACTCGTGGCCTGTTGCGACATCGCGATAGCCGCCGACAATGCTGTCTTTGCCTTCAGCGAGGTGCGGCTGGGACTGGTTCCCGCGGTCATCTCGCCCTATGTCATCGCGGCCATCGGCCCACGTCAGGCGCGCCGGTACTTTCTGACCGCCGAACGGTTTCGCGCGCCCGAGGCGGCACGCATCGGATTGGTACACGAAGCGGTACCGGCGGCGGATCTGGATGAGCGTGTGGAGACCGTGCTGGATGCACTGCTGGCGGGCGGCCCGCAGGCACTGGCCTCGTGCAAGGAATTGGTTGCCAGTGTGGTCAATCAGGATGCCGACTCCCGCGACGCGGCCAAGCAGATGACCTCGCGGCTGATTGCCCAGTTGCGCGTATCGGAAGAGGGCCAGGAAGGACTGGGTGCCTTTCTGGAGAAACGCAGGCCCGGCTGGCTCGACTGAGCCGCCGCGGAACGGAACCCAGCCATGTTCGACAAGATACTTATCGCAAATCGCGGCGAAATCGCCTGCCGGATCATCGAGACCTGCCGCCGACTGGGGATTGCCACCGTCGCGGTCTACTCGGAAGCCGATGCCCGCGCCCGGCATGTGCAGATGGCCGACGAAGCCCGGCTGCTGGGCCCGGCCCTGGCGGCCGAATCCTATCTCGACATGGATCGCGTGCTCGCCGCCGCCGAAGCCACGGGTGCCCAGGCCGTACACCCCGGCTACGGCTTCCTCTCGGAAAATGCCGAATTTGCCCGCCGCTGCGAGGCCGCCGGCCTGGTGTTCATCGGGCCGAGACCGGAAACCATCGAACTGATGGGTTCCAAGAGTGCCTCCAAGCAGCACATGGCCGAGGCCGGTGTGCCCGTCGTGCCCGGCTATCACGGCGAAGATCAGAACGATGAAACCCTGGCCACCGAGGCACAGCGGATCGGGTTCCCGTTGATGATCAAGGCCGTGGCCGGTGGTGGCGGCAAGGGCATGCGGGTCGTGCCGGCAGCCGATGACTTTGCCGAGGCCCTGGCCGGTGCCCGGCGCGAAGCCAGGAATGCTTTTGGCGATGACCGGGTACTGCTGGAACGCTTCGTGGAGCAGCCCCGGCACATCGAAGTGCAGGTGTTCGGCGACAGCCAGGGCAATGCCGTGCATCTGTTCGAGCGCGAGTGCTCACTGCAACGTCGCTACCAGAAGGTGGTCGAAGAGACACCTTCGCCTTTCCTGGATGCGGAAACCCGGCAAAAAGTCACCGAGGCGGCCGTGACCGCAGCCCGGGCGGTGAACTACCTCAACGCAGGCACGGTGGAGTTCATCGCCGGCGCTGATCGCCGGTTCTATTTCATGGAAATGAACACCCGCCTGCAGGTCGAGCATCCGGTCACTGAATTGACCACGGGCGAAGACCTGGTGGAATGGCAGTTGCGTGTGGCGGCCGGCGACCCTCTGCCCCGCCGTCAGGACGAAATCCGCCAACAGGGGCATGCCATCGAAGTGCGCCTGTATGCAGAGAACCCGGCGCAGGACTTCCTGCCGGCCACCGGGCGGGTCAGGCGCTTCGTGCATCCCGCCGAGTCCACGCATTTTCGCCTCGACTCGGGCATCCGCGACAATGACGAGATCAGCATCCACTACGATCCCATGATTGCCAAGCTGAGCGTTTTTGATCGGGACCGCGCGCTGGCCGTGCGCCGCCTGCGCGAGACGCTCGCCCGCACCGAAGTCTTCGGGCCGGCCACCAATATTGCGCTCCTTCGCGGCATTGCCGCCGACCGGAATTTCGACGCCGGCGACTTCGACACCACGTTTATCGGCAGTCACCTCGACGCGCTACTGGGTGCCGCTGCCGACACGCCTGTTGAGGCCATACTTGCCGCCGCGATTGCCACGCTGGATGTCGTGTTGCATGAAGCGGCATCAACCGACGACCCCAATTCACCGTGGAATATTGCCGATGGCTGGCGCGCCGATGGCCAGAGCGGCGTCCGCCTGCGTTTCGTGCCGGGCAACGGCGAGCCGGTGGACGTGGTAGCGAGCGGCACGACACAGTCGGCGGAACTGCGCATCGACGAACAGACGTGGCATGCGGCCGCGCGCCGCATGGAGGACGGCTGCCTCAATCTCACCGTGGATGGCCGGCAAATGGCGGTGGACGTGTTCCGCGAAGGTTTTGAATACCGCGTGCGCATCGGTGACCGCATGCACGCCCTCACCCGGCGGATGCCCTACGCGCCGCAGCGTTCATCCGACAGCGACGAAGCACATCCCGGCAGCCCGATGCCGGGCCGGATTGTCGCGGTGCACGTCGCCGAAGGGGATTCTGTTGAGCCGGGCCAGGCCCTGCTGGTGCTGGAAGGCATGAAGATGGAATACACCCTGAAGGCATCCGTGGGTGGCACAGTCAAACGCCTGCTGTATGGCGAAGGCGACATGGTGGACGCCGAAGTGCCCCTGGTGGACATTGCGCCCACCGACTGAACATGACGACCGACCAACGAAAAACGCCCTCCATCTGGAGGGCGTTTTTCGTGCACGGGCGGCAATCGTCGTCAGGCTGCCTGATGGCGATGATGCCCGGAATGCCGGGCCATCGCCCAGATGGCGTCCGCGCCGATCAGGATTCCCAGAATCCAGTGGTTCCAGGCCGCCGCGGTCACACTGGTGAACTGGAGGATGAACGGCGCCAGGAACACCCAGGCCGCCAGCACAAGATTGACCCATTCCTCCCAGAGCATAGGCTTGCTCAGGGCTATGGCGAAGAACACGAAAACCCCGATCCCCAGGATAAACGCGTTGCCGGCGGCGACGGACGCCGTCGCAAAGCCGAGAATCCAGGGTGAGAAGAACAGCCACGCCCCGAGGACGAGGCCGGCCCAGTCCTGCCATCTCTGTTGCATGTTACTCACCTCCTGTCTGTCTGTAGCCACCTCCCTCTGGTAACGGGTGGAAATTGCCTCCCAACATCTCAGGTGCTGGGGGTGAATCGAAATTTTTCAAGCCTGAT
>JASFQN010000037.1:0-17220 GCA_050115425.1 Gammaproteobacteria bacterium
ATTCCAGGCGCCCGCGGCATTCAGGGATTCGTAGAAGTCGCCCTGGGACGTGCCGCCGTCACCGATGACCGTCACAGACGCGCGCTTCTCGTTGCGGTATTTGAAGGCGAAGGCCGCGCCGGTGGCGTGATGGTACTGGGTGGCAATGGGCACACACCAGGCGAAATCGTGCTGCGGGCCGGAGAAGTTGTTGCCGCGCTCGTCACCGCCCCAGAACAGCAGCACTTCGTGGGGCTTGACCCCGCGCATGAACTGGGCGCCGTATTCACGGTACATGGGGAAGAAGGCGTCTTCCTCGCGCATTGCGGCACCGATGGCCACGTGCGTGGCCTCATGGCCCAGGCAGGAAGCGTAGGTTCCCATCTGACCGGTGCGCTGCAGAGCGATCGACTTGTTGTCGAACACGCGCGCGAAGCACATCATCTTGTACATCCTGAGCAGCTCGTCCTTGTCCTCGGCGAGCTTGGGCAGGTTCTTCTGCGTGGGCTTTCCCTCGGGATCAAGGTACTGGTAGTGCTTGATCTCGAATTTGGCAACGGTTTTCAAGAGGAGTCCTCCCAACTGGTCACGCGGGGCGCGACGCGTCGTGTCTTTCAGGGATTCGCGACGTCTCGACGCCAAGGCGCGGCGAGCCGCCCGCCCGGGGCGGCGGCGATTATACACGACCGAATTGCGGCGTCCCGCCGGGCGGTCTCCTGTCCTGGTGGAGGGCCCGGCAACCGACAATTGGTGCGTCATGTCGGCTAGAATGGCCGTCGCAGTCATTGAGTGCCCGGGGCCCGGCGGGCCGCGGAGCGGGCAGAGTGTAGCAAATCCCGCCGCCGGCGGGTAAGTTCAGGGGAGTGTGTCGTGAACAAGCGGGACCTGGAAGAAGGCATTCAGACCGATCTGGTCGATCGGCTTACCTACGGAGGCTATCTGCGCCTGGACCGGATTCTTTCGGCACAGGAGCCCTTGAGCGATCCCCCGCACCACGATGAAATGCTTTTCATCGTCCAGCACCAGACCTCCGAGTTGTGGTTGAAACTGATTCTCCACGAACTCGGTGCTGCATTGCAGCATATTCGCGCTGACCGGCTTGAGCCCTGCTTCAAGATACTTTCGCGCGTCAAGCAGATTCAGATGCAACTGTTCAACCAGTGGGCCGTACTGGAAACGCTCACGCCCAGTGAGTATGCGCAGTTCCGCGACGTGCTGGCCCAGGCGTCGGGCTTCCAGAGCTTTCAGTACCGTGCGCTGGAATTCACGCTCGGGAACAAGAATCCCGATCTGGTGGCGGTGTTCAGCTACGACGCCGCGTTGCATGCCGAACTGGAGCGCCTCCTGCAGCGGCCCAGCATCTACGACGAATTCCTCCGCTATCTGGCGCGCCGGGGCCATGCCGTTCCTGCCGCGTGCGTGGAGCGCGACTGGTCGCAGCCCTACGAGCGCAACGATGAGGTCGTGGCCGTGTTCAAGGCCATCTACGAGGATACCGCCCGATTCTGGGACGCCTATGAAATGTGCGAGAAACTGGTGGACGTCGAAGAGTATTTCCAGCTCTGGCGCTTCCGCCACATGAAGACGGTGGAGCGCATCATCGGCCACAAGAAGGGGACCGGCGGGTCCTCGGGCGTCGCCTTCCTCAGGCGGGCGCTGGACCTGACATTTTTCCCGGAGCTGATCGATGTGCGCACCGAGATCGGCGCGGGCTGAGGATTTCCGGCGGGCTTCGCGGTGTCACCGGGCGGCCCGATTGCATATAATGGGCGTCTTGCAGGTGCCGTGCCGATGGGGTCGGCACGCCCCTGCCGCCGAACGACCGAACAGAATTCCGAAAGAGGTGAACCATGAGCGAACAACGTGCCAATCCCATGGGTGTCGACGGATTCGAGTTCGTGGAGTATGCCGCGCCCGATGGCGACATGCTGCACGCCCTGTTCAACAAGCTCGGATTCACCGCCGTCGCCAAGCACAAGAGCAAGAACATCACGCTCTATCGCCAGGGTGGCATCAATTTCCTGGTGAACGAGGAGCCGAACAGCTTTGCCGCTGATTTTGCCGCCAAGCACGGTCCCTGTGCCTGCGGTTTCGCCATTCGCGTGGCGGATGAGAAAAAAGCCTACCAGAAGGCACTCGAAAAGGATGCCAGGCCGATCGAGAACAAACCCGAGAGCCTCGCGGTCAGTGCCGCCGCCATCGAAGGCATTGGCGGCTCGGTGCTCTACATGACGGACCGTTATGGTGAGGGCAAGAGCGTCTACGATGCCGACTTCGAGCCGATTGCAGGGGTCGACCAGCACCCGACGGGGGCCGGCCTCAATCTGATCGACCATCTCACCCACAATGTGCACAAGGGCGAAATGGACACCTGGGCCGGCTACTATGAACGCCTGTTCAACTTCCATGAAGTCCGCTACTTCGATATCAAGGGCAAGAAGACCGGCCTGTTCTCGCGCGCCATGACCGCGCCCGACGGGATGGTCCGGATTCCCATCAACGAAGCCCAGGACGACAAGTCTCAGATCGCCGAATATCTGCGCGAGTACGATGGCGAGGGTATTCAGCACATCGCGCTCTACACGGACAACATCTACGACACCGTGGAGTCGCTGCGCGACAACGGCATCGAATTCCAGGACACGCTGGATGCCTACTATGACATCGTTGACCAGCGCGTTCCCGAGCACGGCGAAGATCTGGAGCGGATGAAGAAGAACCGCATCCTCATCGATGCCGACCAGGAAACCAGAAAGAAGTTGCTGCTGCAGATCTTCACCAAGAACTGCATCGGTCCGATCTTCTTCGAGATCATCCAGCGCAAGGGCAACGAAGGTTTCGGTGAGGGCAACTTCCAGGCGCTGTTCGAGGCGATTGAACTGGACCAGGAACGCCGCGGCGTCATCTGACGGCCTCTTTTCAGTCTGGCGTTGCGCGGCACGCTCTGGCGCTGATTGCCCGATGTGGTAATGACGTGCCTCCGGGTGCCGCGCGCGACGGCAGAGAGAGAATCTGTTCGTCGGATTGCTTCCTTGTACATCAGTTGCCGGGTTTTGCGATTGGTCGGATTTCCCGCGCTCGAGCTGGCGCGGCAACCGGTACGGGTGTGGCATCCCGGCCATGCCTCCGGCTGGCTGGCCAGCGGGCGCAAATCCCGGAAATGGCGGAGAAGGCTATATGTCGGTGAATGACCAGGCTTACATGTCAGGCTTCGGCAACGAGTTTGCCACGGAGGCCCTGCCGGGCGTACTTCCGGAAGGACGGAACTCGCCGCAAAAGGTGGCATACGGGTTGTATGCCGAGCAGTTGTCCGGGACAGCGTTCACTGCCCCGCGGCACGTGAACCGGCGCAGCTGGCTGTACCGGATTCGACCCGGGGCCCTGCACAAGCCTTTCAGCCTGGTCGACGCGGGCCGGTTCCATAATCGTTTCGACGAAGTGCCGCCCACGCCGAATCAGTTGCGCTGGGATCCGTTCCCGCTGCCATCCGCGCCCACCGATTTTCTCGATGGCCTGGTGACCGTCGCGGGCAACGGCGGACCCGATGCCCAGGCAGGCATCGGCATCCATATCTATGCCGCAAACCGCGACATGCAGGGACGTTTTTTCTACGATGCCGATGGCGAACTGTTGCTGGTTCCCCAGGCGGGGCGGCTGCGGCTGCTGACTGAAATGGGCGTGGTCGAGATTGAACCGCAGGAGATTGCCGTCATCCCGCGGGGCGTGCGTTTCCGGGTCGAACTTCCGGACGGGGAGGCGCGCGGCTATGTCGCGGAAAATTTCGGCGCGCTGATGCGCTTGCCGGAGTTGGGGCCCATTGGCTCGAATTGCCTGGCCAATGCCCGAGACTTCCTGGCGCCGGTGGCCCGTTATGAAGACGTGGAGGGCGACTTTGAACTGGTGGCCAAGTTCCAGGGCCGGCTCTGGTCGGCGGCGATCGATCACTCGCCGCTGGACGTGGTCGGTTGGCACGGCAACCTGACGCCCTACAAGTACGACCTGCGGCGGTTCAACACGATCGGCTCGATCAGCTACGATCATCCGGACCCCTCGATCTTTACGGTACTCACCTCGCAGTCCGACAGCCCCGGCGTGGCGAATCTGGACTTTGTCATCTTCCCGCCGCGCTGGCTGGTGATGGAAGACACATTCCGGCCGCCCTGGTATCACCGAAATGTTGCCAGTGAGTACATGGGCCTCATTCACGGTGAATACGATGCCAAGGAAGCCACTGCAAAAGGCGGCTTTGTGCCCGGCGGTTCCAGTCTGCACAACTGCATGAGCGGGCACGGACCGGATGCGGCCAGTTTCGAGAAGGCCTCGGCGATCGATACCAGCAAGCCCCAGCACATCACTGACACCATGGCCTTCATGTTCGAGACGCGGATGGTGATCCGGCCCACGCGCCAGGCACTGGAAGCGCCGCAGCTCCAGGACGACTACCACGAGTGCTGGGATGGCCTGGAAAAACACTTCGACCCGAACAGGAAATAGGCGCCGGACAGCGCCAGCGACACGTGCCGGGCGGCTCCGCCCTCCGGCGATCAAACCTGCCGCCATCAGCGGCGAACAAGCTCCGGAGTTGAAACGCAATGAAGCTTGCTAGTCTCAAAAACGGCCGCGACGGAAAACTGATTGTCGTGGATCGCGATCTCCGCAAGGCCGTGGAGGTCGCCGCCATCGCCCCCACTCTTCAGGCCGCGCTGGACAACTGGGCCGATTGTGCTCCGAAGCTGGCGAAGGTTTATGACGATCTTTGCGCGGGCAAGGTGGACGGAAGTTTCGATTTCGATTCATCCGCAGTCCCGGCCCCGCTGCCGCGCGCTTACCAGTTCGTGGATGGCAGCGCCTATCTGGCCCACGTGGAGCGCGTGCGCAAGGCGCGCGGTGCGGAGATGCCGCCCAGCTTCAAGGAAGATCCGTTGATGTATCAGGCGGTTTCCGACGGTTTTCTTGCGCCTCACCAACCCATCAGCGTGGCCAGCGAGGATTTCGGCATCGATTTCGAATCCGAGGTGGCAGTGATCACCGACGATGTGCCGATGGGCGTGTCAGCGGAGAAGGCGGCGGACCACATCAAGCTGGTATTGATCCTGAATGACGTCTCCCTGCGAAAGCTGATTCCCGCCGAGCTGGCGAAGGGCTTTGGCTTTCTCAACGGCAAGCCCCGGTCGGCACTCTCGCCTGTGGTGGCCACGCCGGATGAACTCGGCGATGCCTGGAAGGAGGGCAAGGTCCACCTGCCGTTGATTACTCACCTCAATGGCGAACTTTTCGGACATCCCGAGGCCGGCGTGGACATGCAATTCAGTTTCCCCGAGCTGATCGCGCACGCGGCCCGCACCCGACCGCTGGGCGCGGGCACCATCGTGGGATCGGGAACGATCGCCAATCACGATCTCTCGCGGGGATCGTCCTGTCTCGCCGAGCGCCGGGTGCTCGAGGTCATCGAGTCCGGGGAAGCGAGCACGTCCTTCATGCAGTTCGGGGACCGGGTGAGCATTGAAATGCGCGACCGCGAAGACCGCAATATCTTCGGAACCATCGATCAGGTCGTGGAACAATACAAGGGCTGAGCTGACGGGCATCCGCCATGGAACTCTTTACCTATTTTCGCAGTTCCGCCGCTTACCGGGTGCGGATCGCGTTGAATCTCAAGGGCATGGAGGCGCACCCGCATTTTGTGCATCTGGTGCGCGATGGCGGTGAGCAGCACCGGAGCGACTATCGGAGCCTGAATCCGCAGGCCCTTGTGCCCACACTGGTGGACGGTGAGCATGCCTTTACCCAGTCGCTGGCCATCATCGAGTATCTTGAGGAAGTGCGGCCGGAGCCACCCTTGTTGCCTGCGGACACAGCCGAGCGGGCCTGGGTAAGAGCCACAGCCCAGCTGGTAGCCTGCGAGATTCATCCGCTCAACAATCTGCGGGTTCTCCAATATCTGGAGCGTGAGCTCGGCGTGGACCCCGAAACCAGGCTGAAGTGGTATCGGCATTGGGTCCTGGAGGGCTTCACCGCCCTTGAAGCGCGCTTGCAGGCCTCGCCGCGACGCGGGCGTTTCTGTCTGGGCGAGGCACCTACGATGGCGGATCTGTGTCTGGTACCGCAGGTCTATAATGCCCGTCGCTTCGAGTGTGATCTCGAAGGCTTCCCTGAAATCCGCCGTATCGATGCCGAATGCCTTGCGTTGGATGCATTCGCCAGGGCAGCGCCTGAAGCACAGCCGGATGCGGTCTGAATCCCCTTTCGCAGAGTGATGAGCTCATGACAAACCTGTTTTCCAGCGACCTGCTCTGGTGGGGCCTTTTCCTGGTTGCCGCCCTGATCATGATGGGCCGCCGCACGGCCCGGCCCGTGTGGACAGCGGTTCTCGGCCTGATCGTGTTCGGGTTTCTGGCATTCTCCGGCGCTGGCCCGGGCAGCCGGCTGACCATGGTTGTTGTCTTCGGTCTGCCCGCGCTGGTTTTCAACCTCGCGCCACTGCGCCGAATGCTGGTCAGCGACCGACTGCTTGCCTTCTATCGCCGCTCCATGCCTGAAATCTCCCGAACCGAGCGTGAGGCTCTGGAGGCAGGCACCACATGGTGGGATGCCGAGCTGTTTTCCGGCCGGCCCGACTGGCGCGAGTTTCTGGATTCTCCGCCGGCACGCATGAGCGAGGAAGAGCAGGCCTTTCTGGACGGTCCGGTCGAGACGCTTTGTGCGATGCTCGACGATTACAGGATAGATAACGAGGATCACGATCTGCCGGCCGAAGCCTGGCAATTCATCCGCGAAAACGGATTTTTCGGAATGATCATTCCCCGCGAATTCGGGGGCAAGGGCTTCTCCGCCTACGGGCACGCCGCGGTGGTCATGAAGATTGCCACGCGCAGCATAAGCGCCGCGCTCACGGTGATGATTCCCAACTCGGTGGGCCCGGGCAAGCTGCTGCTCAAGTACGGCACGGAAGAGCAACGCAATCATTACCTGCCACGCCTGGCGCGGGCGGAGGAAATTCCCTGCTTTGCGCTGACTGCGCCTGAAGCCGGTTCGGACGCCGGAGCGATTCCCGACACAGGCGTGGTGTGCCGGGGTGATTACAAGGGCCGCAAGGACGTGCTCGGCATCCGCCTCAATTTCAACAAGCGCTACATCACACTCGGCCCGGTGGCCACTGTGCTGGGTCTGGCATTCAAGCTCTACGACCCCGAGCACCTGCTGGGGGAGCGCGAAGATCTCGGGATAACGCTGGCGCTGGTGCCCGCGGACACGCCGGGTGTGGAGACCGGTCGCCGCCACAATCCAATGCACATGGCCTTCATGAACGGCCCGGTGCGCGGAACCGATGTATTCGTTCCGATGGATCAGGTGATTGGCGGGGTGGAGCAGGTGGGCAACGGCTGGCGCATGCTCATGGAGTCTCTGACCGACGGTCGGGCCATTTCGCTGCCGGCCCTGAGTACGGCTTCCGCCAAGGTGGCGGCGCGGATTACCGGCGCCTATGCCGTGGTGCGCAGGCAATTCAATGTCTCCATCGCGCAGTTTGAGGGCATTCAGGAAGCATTGGCGCGAATTGCCGGATATACGTATTCCATGGATGCCGCGCGGCTGGTGACCCTCGCAGCGCTGGATGCCGGCCACAAGCCGTCGGTGATTTCCGCAATCGTCAAATACAATCTCACCTACCGTGCCCGGCAGGTGGTCAACGATGCCATAGAGGTGCATGGCGGTGCGGCCATCTGCCTCGGGCCGGCCAATCCTCTCGGGCAACTGCATTCATTCCCATCGGTTGGTGTGACCGTGGAGGGGCACAACATCCTTACCCGCAACCTGATCACTTTCGGTCAAGGGGCCATTCGCTGCCATCCGTATCTGCTGGCCGAATTGCAGGCCGCCCAGGATGCGGATGGCGATGACAGCCGGCGGGCATTCGATCGTGCGCTACTCGGTCATATCGGGCATGCGGTCAGCAACGGCCTGCGTGCAGTCTGGCTCGGGCTGACCGGTGCACGGCTGGCGTCAGTGCCCGCCGATACGGGGCGACTGGCCGACTGCTATCGCCAGATCAACCGTATGAGTGCCGCATTCTCCGTAGTCACCGATCTGATGCTGCTGACCTACCGCGGGAGCCTCAAGCGTCGTGAGCGTCTGTCCGCGCGCATGGCCGACGTGGTCAGCCAGTTGTACCTGGCGTCGGTGACTCTCAAGCATTTTCATAACCGGGGTCGCCCGGCCGGCGAGGAAGTTCTGGTGCGCTGGGTGGTCGAAGATTGCCTGCATTGCATGCAGGAGAGTTTCCATCATCTGGCGGCCAATATGGAAAGTCGTCTGCTTGCCTGGGTGGTCAAACGGCTGGCGTTTCCGCTTGGGCGCAGCTATCGCGCGCCCTCGGATGACCGTGATGCAGCCGCGGCCGCCAGCCTGCTGCGGCCGTCAGCTGTCCGTGACGGCCTGACGGCGGGCATGTATCTTCCGGAGAGCGAGGAGGAGCGGCTGACTGTCCTCGAATCGGCATTTGAAGCCGTGCTGGATACCGCTGAACTGGAGACGAAAGTGCGCCGCGCGATCAAGGCCGGCAAGGCTGCCGGGCGTACGCTTGAGGAACGCATACGGTCAGCCGCCGCTGCCGGTGTACTCACGGAAGCTGAAGCCGAGCGTTTGCGGGGCGCTGAAGCGGCCCGCAGCCGAGCCATCCAGGTGGACGACTTCGCAGCACTTGGTGAGACCGCCCAGGTCTCGTCCCGGGCAGTCGGCATCTGAAAAGCAGGCCCGGCGGTCAGCCCGCCGCCGGGTCCTCCTGCCAATAACTGTCTTCTTCCGTCATCTGGTAGAGACGCTCGGCCTTGCGGGCCATGCCTTCACTGACTTGCGTCCAGTTGATCTGTCCATCGGGACGCGCGCCATCCGCATCCGCGGTCTCGAGGCGGGCGCCCTGGAGTTGCCAACGAAGCGCAAAGTACCGAGCCGCCTCGCGAGGCGTTTTCGCCAGCCGTCCCTCGATGTGATCCGTGGACACGTCGCCCGTGATGACCCAGAACTTCTTGCCGGGGTTGTCACTGGCCCAGGCCTGGCCCAGCATGAGCTGGTAGGGCACCACCCAGGCCGATTCGACCCGCGCCTTGCCCGAGATCACCTGATGCTTGAACAAGTACTTGGCGACATGGTCGCACTGTTCCTTGATCCATCGCTGGAATGCCTGTTCCTGTTCGGGAGTATCGAATTTCATTGCTTTATGTCCCGCTTGCGTTTGTGAGCGATCGCATTGAAGGCCACGACAATACGCGGCCGCTCGCCCTGATAGGGAAAGATTTCGTGGAAAAGATAGGACGGAAAGATGATCAGCTTTCCGGCCTCGTGGGCCACGTCGTAGCCTCCCCGGTTGTAGGGTGGCTTGAGATGCTCGTTCGACGGATCCGCGTACATGAAGGCCATGCCCCGCGGATCGAGGAAACGAACCATGCCGCTCGCCGGGTGTTCAGGTACCTGGTCGCCCGGGTCCACGCAGAATATGCCCGACCAGGCCGCATTGGCGTGGTTGTGCAGACCCTGAGATCCGCCTTTGCGGGTAATGTGGAACCAGGCGTGATACTGGAAACTCAACTGGTCCATCTCATCCCCACCGTAGCCATTGACCTCCGCAACGACACTGCAGAGTGCACGATGGCACATACCGGCCAGCTGGCGAACCGGCTCTTCGGGCCAGTGGAAGAGGTCGAATCGGCTCTCGAAGAGTTCACCGTGTTGCGTGTCCCGCCGGAATTCGTAGCGGTAGCGGTCGCCTTCCTTCTCACGCTCCAGGAAGAGGCGCTTCAGGCTGTCACACAGCGGGTCGGCGTCGGGAAACCGAAATTCGCCGACTGGCGTTGTGAACCAGGGGTAGACGCGGAACTCTGGATTCGTCATGTCTTTCTGCTGTTTTTCGGGCGGTAACGGCCATAGGCCGCCAGATCGACCCCTATTCTCCGATAATTGCCCCGGTGGCTGCAATTGTGGCGCTCAGGGACGGTGCTCGCTGGCCAGATAGTCCAGTGTCTGCATTTCCTGCAGGCGGCTGACCGTCCGGCGGAACTCAAAGCTCAGGCGCCTGCCGTCGTAGAGCCGTTCCAGCGGCGCCTGGGCCGCGATGATCAGTTTCACTCTGCGGTCGTAGAATTCGTCAACCAGTGCAATGAAACGGCGGGCCTCGTTGTCCAGGTCTGCCGTCAGGCGGGGCACGCCCGACAGCAGGACGGTGTGATAACAGCGGGCGAGCTCGATATAGTCCGCCTGGCCCCGCGGTCCTTGACAGGCGGCGGCGAAATCCAGCCAGACGACGCCATCGGCTTCCCGCCGCGCGTGGATGACACGATGCTCGATTTCCAGTTCGATATCCTGCCGGCCGGTGTTGCCGGCGATGCCGCGGAAACTCTCCGCGAGCAGCGCATCCGCCTCTGCGTCCGATGGCCAGTGGAAGATTTCCGCCTTTTCAAGCACGCGGAAACGGTAGTCGACGCCATTGTCCATGTGCATCACGCGAGTGTGGCGCTTGATTTCGGCGATTGCCGGCAGGAAGCGCTGACGTTGCAGGCCATCGCGGTAAAGATCGTCGGGCGGCACATTGGACGTGGCCACCAGCGTGACGCCGCGGCGAAACAGCGCGGTGAACAGGTTGCCGAGCAACATGGCGTCGGTGATATCGGCGACGAAGAATTCGTCAAAGCACAGCACCCGGGTCTCGGCAGCAATATGTTCGGCGACGATTTCAAGCGGGTCGCGCTGCTGGCGCAGTCGCGCGAGTTCGTCATGCACACGGTGCATGAAGCGGTGGAAGTGGAAACGGCGCTTGTCCGGGAAGGGCAGGGATTCGAAGAAGCCATCCATCAGCCAGGTCTTGCCGCGGCCCACCCCGCCCCACAGGTAAAGGCCACGCACCGGCGAACGCCGGCGACCCGGCACAAGCCGGGCCAGCAGGCCGCGAGGCCGTATCGGACCGCGATCGATGAGTTGCTCGAACACCGTCTGCAGGGCTTCCACGGCCCGTGCCTGGGCCGGATCCGCTTCGATTCCGGGATGCGCCAGCTCATGCTGGTAGCGCTCCCGCGGCGTCAGGCGGGACTGGGCGTGAGACATGCCGGCTCAGGCATCCTCGAGTTCCGGGCGATCGCGGAATTCGTCCAGGGCCTGGGGATTGGCAAGCGCGTCGGTGTTCTTCACCGCCCGGCCGTGGATGGTGTCCTGCACGGCGAGTTCGACGATCTTTCCGCTGATCGTGCGAGGAATGTCGGTCACTGCAAGCACCTTGGCCGGCACGTGACGCGGTGTCGCATTCTCGCGAATTGTCCGCCGAATTCGATCGACGAGAGCATCGTCCAGTGTCACACCCTCGCGCAGACGGACAAACAGCACGATGCGGATATCATCCTTCCATTCCTGACCCACCGCGATGCTCTCGAGCACCTCGGGAACTTTCTGCACCTGCCGGTAGATTTCGGCGGTACCGATGCGCACGCCGCCCGGATTGAGCACGGCGTCGGAGCGACCGTAGATGATCACGCCGTCATGCTCGGTGAGTTCGGCGAAGTCGCCATGGCACCAGACGCCGGGGAAGCGTTCGAAGTAGGCCTTGTGGTAGCGCTGGCCGTCCGGGTCGTTCCAGAACCGTATGGGCATGGAAGGAAAGGCGCGAGTGCAGACCAGTTCTCCCTTCTGCCGGCGAACGGGGTGGCCTTCGGCGTCGTAGACGTCGACCGCCATACCCAACCCGCGACATTGCAGTTCGCCCCGCCACACGGGCAGGATCGGATTGCCGAGTGCAAAGCAGGACACGATGTCGGTGCCACCCGAAATGGATGACAGGCAGAGGTCGCGTTTGATATCCCGGTAGACGTAGTCGAAGCTCTCCGGCAGCAGCGGCGAACCAGTGGAAAGTATGGCCTTGAGCGCCGACAGGTCGTAGTTCAGTCCGGGTTTTTCGCCGGCCTTTTCGAGTGCGGCCAGGTATTTGGCGCTGGTGCCAAAGACGCTGATGCCCTCTTCAGCGGCCATTCGCATCAGCGAGCCCGGCTGGGGCGTGAATGGTTGACCGTCGTAGAGAATGACTGTGGCGCCCACGGCGAGGCTGCTTACCAGCCAGTTCCACATCATCCAGCCGCAGGTCGTAAAGTAGAAAATCCGGTCGTCGCGCCCGAGGTCGGTATGCAGTACCAGTTCCTTGAGATGCTGGATGAGTGTGCCGCCGGCGCCATGGACTATGCATTTGGGCGCTCCGGTGGTTCCGGAGGAAAACATGATGTAGACGGGGTGATCGAAGGGCAGTTGGGCGAATTCAATGTCGGTGGCCGAAGGCTCCACGAAATCGTCCCAGAGCACGGCCTTTGGAATCATGCTCACATCCGGGCGGGCCTCGACATACGGGGCCACCACCACGCGTTCAACTGTCTCCAGCTTGTCCAGTACCTCGCGAATCCTGCCCCGCGAATCAATAGTCTTTCCCGCGTAGAAATAGCCGTCGGTCGCGATCAGAATTTTAGGTTCGACCTGACCGAATCTGTCCAGCACGCCATTCACACCGAAGTCGGGCGAGCACGAAGACCAGATGGCGCCGATACTGGTGGTGGCGAGCATGCCGATGATGGTTTCCATGCGGTTGGGCATGAACGCGGCCACGCGGTCACCCTCGATGACGCCTGACTGCCGGAGGGCGGCTGCCAGCGCGGCCACACGATTGTATAGCTCGGCATAGCTCAGTGATTCGCGGTGGCCCTGTTCGCCGCGAAAAACCAGCGCGGTGCGTTCGTCCCTGTAACGGAGCAGATTCTCGGCAAAGTTGAGCCGGCTGCCCTCGAACCATCGTGCCCCCGGCATCTGGTCGCCATGAGTCAGCACCGTATCCCAGGTGCGTGATGCCCTGATGCCGCAAAATGCCCAGACCGCCGGCCAGAAGACCTCCGGCCGCTCGATGGACCAGCGATGCAGCGCGGCGTAGGAATCGATGCCGGCATCGTATTCCTCACGGGCGTGTTCCATGAAACGGGTCATGTTGGCCCGTTTCACGCGTTCGCTCGAAGGTTTCCAGAGAGGCTTGTCTTGCGGCTTGCTCATGGCGTAGTCACAGTGTCCGGGTCGGCTGTTATTCAACGTCTGGCGCGGGTCGAGGGGTCAATCGGCGTCCAGGGCCTTCTCGAGCTCGGGCAGGATCTTGAACAGATCGCCTACCAGGCCGATGTCGGCAATCTCGAAAATGGGCGCATCCGGATCCTTGTTGATGGCCACGATGGTGCCGGCATCCTTGATGCCGGTGACGTGCTGAATGGCTCCGGAAATGCCCACGGCTATGTAGAGTTCGGGCGCAATGATCTTGCCGGTCTGGCCGACCTGCATCTCGTTGGGCACGAAGCCGGCGTCGACCGCCGCCCGCGATGCCCCCACGGCCGCTCCCAGTCTGTCAGCCAGACGATAGACGATATCGAAATTTTCCTTGCTGCCGACGCCGCGCCCACCGCTCACCACGCGCGGTGCGGACTGCAGGTCGGGGCGATCCGAACTTCCGCCTTCCAGTTTCACGAAGCGGGTATGTGTCGGCAGCTCGACATCCACTTGCCGTGCTTCCACCGTTGCGGGGCTGTCGTCGCGCCTGCCCGCGGCCTGGAACGAGGCCGTCCGCAGGGTGCCGAGAATCACCGGCTCGGCCGGTGCCTTGACGGTGACGATCACGTTGCCGGCATAGATCGGACGGCGGAACGTCGTGGTGTCAAGGCATTCCATGATGTCGCTGACCTGCGGCACGCCCAGAAGCGCGGCGACACGTGGCAGCACGTCCTTGCCAAAGGTCGTCGAGGGCATGAAGACATGGCTATAATCGCCGGCAAGTGCCGCAATCTGCGGTGCCAGTACTGCCGCGAGGGCATGGGCATTTTCGTTACGCTCGACGGTCAGCACACGATCCGTTCCGGCCAGTGCCGCCGCCTCGGCAGCGATATCGCCCGCATGGTCGGCAAACACGGCGAGATCAATCGGCACGCCAAGCGACAACGCACCGGTCAGTGCCTTGGCGGTGGATGGGTTGAGTCGGTTGCCGTCATGTTCGGCAATCAGCAATACGCGGCTCATCAGAGCACCCCCCGTTCTTTCATGGCCTGTACCAGTTCATCGACATTTTCCACCTTCCTGCCGCCGTCCCGCTGCGGGGGCGGGGTGTATTCGGTGATTTCAAGGCGGGGCGCCTCGTCCACGCCCAGTTCGTCGAGGGGGAGGGTGTCCAGCGGCTTGCGCTTGGCCTTCATGATGTCGGGCATCTTCACGAATCGCGGCTCATTGAGCCGAAGATCCGTGGTGACCACCGCGGGCAATTCCACCTCGATGGTTTCCAGGCCGGCGTCCACTTCCCGCGCGGCGCTCAGGCGACCGTCGCCGAGTTCCAGTTTCGATGTGAAGGTGGCCTGCGGCCGTCCCCAGAGGGCAGCCAGCATCTGGCCGGTCTGGTTGCTGTCATCATCGATGGCCTGCTTGCCCATGAGGACAAGTTCGGCCTGTTCGCGTTCGCGCACCGCATTGAGAATCCGCGCGGCGGTCAGCGGCTGGATATCGCCGCCAGTCTGCACATGGACTGCCCGATCGGCACCCATGGCCAGCGCGGTCCGCAACTGCTGCTGCACGTCGCTGCTGCCAATGGACACCGCCACGATGTCCGCTTCGTTGCCGCGTTCCCGGATACGCAACGCCTCTTCCAGGGCGATCTCGTCGAACGGGTTGATGCTCATCTTCACGCCGTCGGTGACCACGCCCGAGCGGTCCCGCTTGAGTTGGACGCGCACGTTGTAGTCGATCACGCGCTTGATGGGTACCAGGATTTTCATGTCCTTTCCTTTCGATCAATCAGGATGGCTTGTGAATCGGCAAATACTGCGCCGGCCGGCTAGAGATTCTGGTAGTTGGGCCCGGATCCGCCTTCGGGGGTGGTCCAGGTGATGATTTCGTAGGGATCCTTGATGTCGCAGGCCTTGCAGTGGACACAGTTGGCCGAATTGATCTGCAATCGCCGGCCGCCGTGCCCGTCATCCACCATTTCATATACGCCCGCCGGGCAGAAACGCGTGCAGGGGTTGTCGTATTCCTCCGCGCAGCGACCTGCGCAGATGCCGGTATCGGCGACCTTCAGGTGCACCGGCTGGTTCTCGTCGTGGGCCGTGGCCGCGAAGTAAACCGATGCCAGCCGGTCGCGTGGCGGCAGATCGCGTTCCACGTAGTTGCGAGCCACAGGTGTACGCTCGGCGCGCGTTTCCAGGCTCGACCAGTCGGCATGGTTGTCCAGCGTTCGCGGCAGGCGACCGCGGGTCAGCGTTTCCAGCGCCGCGGTGGCCAGACCGCGCCAGAGGCCTTTCCGGAAGCCGGGGCGGATATTGCGCACGCCGTGCAATTCACGTGCCGACGCCGAACCGTGCCAGCGGGCGTCGAAGCCTTCAGTCCCGCCGGTTGCGTTGACATGCTCGGCGGCAAGCATCCCTGATCGGAGCGCCATGTGGATGCCCTTGATCTTGGGCACGTTGAGCGTGCCGGCTGCGTCGCCCACCAGCATGGCGCCCGGCATCTCCAGGCGCGGCAGAGCCTGTATGCCCCCTTCGACCAGGCTGCGGGCGCCGGACGAGACAATCTCCCCGCCCTCGAGCAGTGCGTGGATGCGCGGATGGTGCTTGAACTGCTGGAACGCTTCAAAGGGGCTGAAGTCCGGATCCCGGTAGTCCAGCCCGACCACGAAGCCGATATAGAGCTGATCGTTGTCCAGATGATAAATGAAGCTGCCGCCGTAGGTCTGGCGGTCCAGCGGCCAGCCGACCGTGTGCTGGATCAGGCCCGGCCGCGTGCGGCCTTCGGGCAACTGCCACAGCTCCTTGAAACCGAGGCCGTAGGTCTGCGGCGAGCGGTCGCGGTCGAGCTCAAAATGACGGATCAGCTGTTTGGAGACACTGCCGCGACAGCCTTCCGCAAGAATCGTGACACCCGCGTGGATGTCCACCCCGGGCGCGAAATTGGGCCCCGGCGTTCCGTCCTTTTCCAGGCCCATGTCGCCGCACCGCACGCCGATCACGCGCTCGTTCTCGATCAGCGCGCTGGCGGCCGGAAAGCCGGGAAAGACGTCGATTTCCAAAGCTTCCGCGCGGCCGGCCATCCAACTGCAGAGCGCGCCCAGGGAGATGATGACATTGCCGTGGTTGCGCATCTGCGGGGGCGTGGGCAGGCGCAGCCCCGCCCCGCGGGTGAGAAACAGGAACTCGTCCTGTCTGGCGTCCACGCATATCGACGGCGGATTGTCCCGCCATTCGGGCAGGAGTTCGTCCAGCGGCCCGGGTTCCATGACCGCGCCGGAGAGGATGTGCGAACCGACCTCGGCGCCCTTTTCCAGCACGCAGATCGAGCGCTGCGGATCGAGCTGTTTGAGACGAATGGCGCTGGCGAGCCCGGCGGGGCCGGCACCGACCACGACCACGTCGTATTCCATGATGTCTCGCTCGGTCACCCTGGCCCCCGTGAAGTCTTTGTGGTTGCTGTTCGCTCGCTTTCTGCGAGCCGGCTCGCGGAGCCCGTCATTCTAACGAATTTGGCGCCGCTTTGCCCGGTGCGACAAGGCCGGCCGACTCGCGCGGGAAGGCAAAAGGGCCGCCCGCCCTGCGGCGGCCGGCCCTTTCGTCGTAGTGTGTGGTGAGCCTACTTGGGCTGCATGCGTATGGCGCCGTCCAGGCGAATGGTGGTGCCGTTGAGCATGCTGTTTTCCCAGATCGAGGCCACCAGGTCGGCGAATTCCTCGGGCTTGCCCAGCCGCGAGGGGAAGGGCACCTGCTTGCCCAGCGATTCCTGCACCTCGGGTGGCATGCCTTCCATCATCGGGGTCCAGAAAATGCCCGGTGCGATGGACATGACCCGCACGCCAAAGCGGGCGAATTCACGGGCCATGGGCAGAGTCATGCCAACGACCCCACCCTTGGAGGCGGAGTAGGCCGCCTGGCCGATCTGGCCCTCGAAGGCCGCGACCGAAGCGGTTCCGATGATCAGGCCGCGCTGCCCGTCCTCGTCGGGGTCGTTGGATTCCATGGCCTGGGCGGCCGCCTTGGACAAGTTGAAGGTGCCGATCAGGTTCACGTGGATGACCTTGGCGAAGACATCGCTCGCCATGGGGCCCTTCTTTCCGAGCACTCGGCCGGCACCCAGTATGCCGGCGCAGTTCACCGCCAGGTTGAGGCCTCCGAAGGTCGTCCTGGCCTGCTCCACCGCAGCGTTGACCTCGTC
>JASFQN010000038.1:0-16555 GCA_050115425.1 Gammaproteobacteria bacterium
TGACGCCCTGTACCCGCAGTTCGCCAGCCATAACGCGCATACCGTCGCTTATCTGATGGAAGTGCTCGGCGATCGGCGCGATTTCGAATTCCAGCGTCTCCACGGCATGGGGGAGGAGCTCTACGCCGAACTGGTCGGCGAGGACAAGGGCGGTTACAACTGCCGCGTCTATGCACCGGTCGGCCGCCACAAGGAGTTGTTGCCCTACCTGGTGCGCCGGTTGCTGGAAAATGGTGCGAACACCTCATTCGTCAATCGCATCGTCGACGAGAAGGTACCGGTGGAAGATATCATTGCCGATCCCATCGCCGAGGTGGAATCGCTGGAGAGCAAGCCGCATCCACGGATCCCGCTGCCGGCCGATATCTATTATCGGGCTGGCGACGACCGGCGCAATTCCCGCGGCCTCAATCTGCACGACATCAGCGAACTGCACACGCTCAAGAAAGCCATGGAAGCGAGCATGGCCAGGGAATGGCACGCGAACCCGGTGATCGGCGGCAAGGTTGTCCAGGGAGAGGCCCGCGCTTCGCTGGATCCCTCTGACAATCGCCGCCAGGTGGGTACGGTCGTACAGGCAGGGCCCGAGGACATCAAGCGGGCCGTGGAGATCGCCTACGGCGCCCAGCCCCGCTGGGATTCGACACCGGCGGACGAGCGGGCCCGCATCCTGTTGCGCGCCGCCGATCTCTACGAAGAACATACCGCGGACTTCATGGCGCTTTGCACCCGCGAGGCTGGAAAGTCCCTGGAAGACGGCATAGCCGAAGTCCGCGAAGCGGTGGACTTTCTTCGCTACTACGCCATGCGCTGTCGCAAGGATTTCGGCAGCGTGCTGCGCCTGCCCGGGCCGACTGGCGAAAGCAATACATTGTCCCTGCACGGCAAGGGCGTGTTTGTCTGCATCAGTCCCTGGAATTTCCCGCTGGCGATTTTCACCGGCCAGGTAACCGCGGCGCTGGCCGCCGGCAATTGTGTGCTCGCCAAGCCCGCCGATCAGGTCTGTCTGATCGGCTCGCTGGCCGTGAGACTGTTGCACGAGGCCGGTGTACCCGGTGATGTATTGCATTTCATTCCGGCCCGGGGCTCAGTGGTGGGTGACAACGCGGTGGCCGATCCCCGCGTGGCGGGTGTTGCGTTCACCGGGTCGACCGAGACGGCCAAGGTGGTCAACCAGACACTGGCCAACCGCGATGGCATTATTCCCACGCTGATCGCCGAAACCGGTGGCCAGAACGCCATGCTGGTGGACAGTTCCGCGCTTCCGGAGCAGGTTGTGCCCGATGTTGTACAATCGGCTTTCCACAGCGCGGGTCAACGATGCTCCGCGCTACGCGTACTGTTTCTCCAGGAAGAAATCGCCGACCGCGTGATCGAAGTTCTCAAGGGCTACATGGACACCATGTCCCTGGGCGATCCGGGCCTGCTGGCGACCGATGTGGGGCCGGTGATCGACGACAAGGCGCTCGAGACACTGACCCGGCACGCCGAATGGATCAAGCAACAGGGCAAACTGATCGGCGAAGTACGAATGGGACAGGAATGCCGCAACGGCACTTTCATGCCGCCGGTCGCGGTCGAGATTCCCTCGATCGATCTTCTCAAGCGCGAAGTCTTTGGCCCCATTCTGCATGTTGTGCGCTATAAGGCCCGCGATCTCGACAAGGTGATCGATGCGATCAACGCCACCGGTTACGGTTTGACCCTGGGCATCCATACGCGAATTGATTCCGAAGCGGATTACATTCAGCGGCGCATTCGCGTGGGCAACGCTTATGTCAACCGCAACATGGTGGGTGCGGTTGTTGGTGTGCAGCCATTTGGTGGCCAGGGACTTTCCGGAACCGGCCCCAAAGCGGGCGGCCCGCACTACATGCTGCGGTTTGCGAACGAGCGCACGCTCACCATCAATACCGCGGCCGTGGGTGGCAACGCCAGCCTGCTCTCGCTCGGCGACGACTGAGCCACGTGTGTCGACCGCAAAGGGGGGTCGGTGCGCCGTGCGCACCGGCCCCTTGCTGTAAATACCTCGTCCGGCCACAGTACACTCGGGCAGGATTCTGCCCCGGAGGAATTCGCCGCAATGGCCATCAGCGTCTTTGACATGTTCAAGATTGGCATCGGACCATCCAGCTCGCACACGGTGGGGCCCATGCGTGCCGCTCGCCAGTTCTGTCTCGATCTGCGGGAACAGGGGTTGCTCGAGCGTACGGCTCAGGTCGTGACGCAGCTCTATGGATCGCTGGCCCTGACCGGTGTTGGCCACGGCACCGATCGTGCGGTAATGCTGGGCCTGCTGGGCGAGACGCCCGATGGCGTGGATCCGGCCGCCATTGATCGGCTGATCGAGGAGGTCAGAAGGAGCGAACGCCTCTCGCTGCTCGGCGAACACGAGGTCGTGTTCGACTACGACATGAATCTCCTTTTCCTGCGCAACGAAGTGCTGCCCAGGCATTCCAACGGGATGCGCTGCACGGCGCTGGATGCCGACGAGAATACCTTGCTTGCGGAAGAATTCTATTCGATTGGCGGCGGCTTCTTCGTGCGCGGCGAGGACGAGATGGGCGACGGCAGCGAGGACGGCGATGCCCGACTTCCGCATGCATTCGAATCTTCGGCAGACTTGTTGCAGCAGTGTCGCGATCAGGACCTGACCATTCACGAACTCATGTTTGCCAATGAGCGGGTATGGCGGAACGAGGCTGAAGTGCGCGAGAAGCTGCTCGAGATCTGGCGTGTGATGAAGGCCTGCGTGGACCGTGGCCTGCAGCAGGACGGCATTCTGCCGGGGGGGCTGAACGTGCCGCGCCGGGCACCCAAACTGTTCCGGGCGCTCCTCAACCAGGAAAAGTCCACGGCCATGGATGTGATGGACTGGATCAATCTCTTCGCGCTGGCGGTCAACGAGGAAAACGCCGCCGGCGGTCGGGTGGTGACCGCGCCGACCAACGGCGCCGCGGGCATCATTCCCGCGGTTCTGCATTATTACGATCGCTTCGTGGATGACGCCGATGATGAAGGCATATTGCGTTTCCTGCTCACTGCGGGAGCCATCGGCATCCTCTACAAGAAGAATGCCGGCATCTCGGGCGCGGAAATGGGATGCCAGGGTGAAGTGGGCGTGGCCTGCTCCATGGCCGCCGGTGGGCTCGTGGCCGCGCTCGGCGGCAGCAATGAGCAGGTGGAAAACGCGGCGGAAATCGGCATGGAGCACAATCTGGGCCTGACCTGCGATCCGATTGCCGGGCTGGTGCAGATCCCCTGCATCGAGCGAAACGCCATGGGTTCACTGAAGGCCATCAACGCTGCGCGCATGGCGTTGCGCGGAGATGGTACGCACAAGGTGTCTCTCGATCAGGTGATTCGCACGATGCAGCAGACCGGCAAGGACATGCAGACCATCTACAAGGAGACATCGCTCGGCGGCCTGGCCGTCAATGTCCCTGAATGCTGATCTTGCGGGCGTCGGAGGGAACCCGATGCTTGTGAGGCAGCGCCATCGCAAACGGCGTAAAGGCCGTGGTTTCGGTCGGCAGCAGTGTGTGGTGGCAAGCGCTTGCCACGGTGTTCCGGGTAGGGTCGTCCGGCCGCTGCGGGTCCGTGTCGTGACCGGCTGCCCTTGCCGGGGTGGCATCGTGACCCCGCTGTGCTGTCCGGAAAAGCTGTGCGGTACGGGTGAAATCCGCTTCGATACTGTGGCCGACCTTCGCAAGACCCCGCCCGAGATCGTTCACGATGGCCTTGATGGCGTGGCTGGCCAACTGTGCCAGACTGTCCCCCGAGTCGGCGCCTGACGCCAGCGCATTGCTGCTCGCCGCCAGGCATGCGGCCAATGCAATCGCACGCAGTGCCCCGACGTGTTGGTTTTCCCCCTTCATCAAGATTCCCCCGAACGGATGGTCTACCCCCGCGATGACGGGGTCCAGTGTAAAACAATCGCCACCCGGATGCAGTCCGGTGGCCGGCCGGTCCGCGTCACGGGGCGAGTTCCGTCGACCGGAGAAAGCCGATACCATGCCGCCATGGCCCGCATTCAAGACATCGCCCGTACGCTGCCTGACCGACGTGCCACAGCGATCGCCCTGCTGACGCTCGTCCTCGGCGTGGCCACCACGATCTGGGCTTACGGAGCCGTGCGCGGTGCCGATCGCGCCCGGGCACGGGAGCAGTTCGCCCATTACAGTGCCCAGGCATTCGCCACCATCAAGGGGCGCTTCGCCGAGTACACCACGCTGGTGAGAAGCGGTCAGGCTGTATTCGCCGGTTCGGACGCTGTCAGCCGCCGGGAGTGGGCGGACTTTGTCGCTACCCTTGAATTGTCCGGGAATTATCCGGGCATCAACGGCCTGGCTTTCATCCAGCGTGTTCCCGCCGCGCAGCGGGCCGGGTTTCTCCGCCGGACCCGGGCCGACGGCGCGCCCGGCTTCGCCATCCGTCCTCCGGGTGACCGGGAAATCTATTGCCCCATTACCTACATGTCGCCGGCCGGGAACGAGGGTGATCTGGGTTTTGACGTCTGTACGGCGCCGACACCGGAAAGAACCCTTGCCGAGGCTCGCGATCGCGGCGAAGTCGTCATCAGCCCCCGCCTGTCGCTGGCACGCTCGGACGGTCCGTCCGAGCGCCGCCGTGGCGTGATCATCGTCGCGCCCGTGTATCGCAATGGCGCGGTCGTGGATACGGTGGCCGCCCGCCGCGAAGCCATCACCGGATGGGTGGGCGCACCGTTGCCCATCAATCGCATCGTCGGCCGGGTCATCCCGCCCAACGCCCATGTGCGCCTGCAGATCTTTGAAAAGCGGCCGGACGGTGGCGAGGATTTGCTGTTCGACAGTGCGGCGGGTCCGGCCAACGGCGCACCGCCGGCCCCGGTCGACGACGCTACCGAACTGGTGGCTCCGATGCCGCTGCGCCTCGCGAATCGGGACTGGCGACTGGTGTTCTCGGGGCCGTTGCAAAGGAATGGATCACAGACGCTTGTCCTGGGTGGGGGGCTGACTATCACGCTTTTGCTGTCGATTCTGCTCTTGAACCTGGGGCGTACCCGGTCGCGGGCCCTGGCGCTGGCCGACGAGATGACCTTCGCGCTGCGCGAGAGCGAGCAACTGCTGTCGTCGATTACCGACAACATTTTCGAGGGCATCTACCGCGGCGAAATGGGGCGCGGTGTGATCTATTGCAACCATGCCCTGGCCCGCATGTTCGGCTACCAGACCTCCGACGAAATGCTGGGTGTGGCCGGTCCCATTCTCTACGCGGATCCGGGCCGACGTGACCAACTCCGCGCGCTGCTGGAAAAGCAGGGCTATTACAAGAACGAGGAGGTGGAATACATCCGCTCGGATGGCAGTCATTTCATCGGCGTCAACAATGCCGTGGCGGTGCACGACGCCAATGGAAATGTCCTTTATTACGATGGCGCCATCTACGACATTACCGAACGCAAGCAGGCCGAGGAACAGGTTCATCGTCTGGCGCATTACGATTCGCTGACCGATCTGCCCAACCGCATGCTGCTGCGTGACCGCATGAGTCAGGGACTGTCACATGTACGCCGCAACGGCACCAAGCTTGCGGTGCTCTTCCTCGATCTGGATCGTTTCAAGACCGTAAACGATTCACTCGGGCACGACATCGGTGACGAACTGTTGCGCACCGTGGCTCGCCGCCTGGCCAGTGTCTTGCGCACGCATGACACGGTCAGCCGTCAGGGCGGCGATGAATTCGTGATCGTCGTACTGGATGTGCAGTCGCGACAGGATGTCGCGCGAGTGGCAGCCAAGCTGTTGGAGGTCGTCGCCCAGCCCTACGACATCAATGGTGAGGAGCTGCATATTACGCCGAGCGTGGGCATCAGCCTGTATCCGGACGACGGCACCGAGATCGAAACGCTGATTCGCAATGCCGACGCCGCGATGTATCAGGCCAAGGAAAACGGCCGCTTCAACTTCCAGTTTTTCACCCAGGACATGAGCACGGTGGCGATGGAGCGTCTTTCGCTGGAAAACAGCCTTCGCCAGGCGCTCGACCGGGATGAGTTCGTGCTCCGCTACCAGCCCCAGGTGAGCCTGTCGACCGGGGAGATCATCGGCGTCGAGGCCCTGATTCGCTGGAACCATCCAAAGCGCGGCATGGTTCCTCCCGGCGATTTCATCCCCCTGGCCGAGCAGACGGGGCTCATCGTGCCGATTGGCGAATGGGTGCTCGCCACCGCCTGCCGCGACAACCAGGCGTGGCGGATGGCCGGGCTCCCCGCCTTGCCGGTATCGGTGAATCTGTCGGCGATCCAGTTCCGCCGCCGGAATCTGCACCGCGTGATCGCGGGCATTCTCGCCGAGACGGGCCTGCCGCCAGAACTACTCGAACTGGAGGTGACCGAAAGCGTGGTGATGCATGAGAGTCATGACGCGCAGCTGGCAGTCTCACGACTCAATGAACTCGGAATTCGGCTCGCCATCGACGATTTCGGAACCGGTTACTCCAGTCTGGGTTACATCAAGCGCTTCCGGATCGATCGGCTCAAGATCGACCAGTCCTTTGTCCGGGATGCGCCACGTGACCCGGAGGACGCCGCAATCTGTCGCGCCATCATCATGCTGGCGCACTCCCTGCGCCTGCAGGTGATTGCGGAGGGGGTGGAAACCGAGGAGCAGGTGGCATTTCTGCGGGACCACCAATGCGATGCCATCCAGGGATTCTGCTTCAGCCGTCCGCTGCCGGCCGACGACTATCGCGACTTGCTGGCCGGCGGCCGTCGGTTGGGGGAAATGATCAGCTGACCTCCAGCAGGGCGACCACCGTTGCCTGATTCTCGGCTTGGGCGATGTCGCGCGCCGTGCGGCCCTGATCATCCTCGAGGCCGGCGTCCGCCTGATAGTCCAGCAGCAGTTCCGCAATCTCTACGTGACCGCCGGCGGCAGCCCCCATCAGGGGCGTATAGCCGCCATGCTGACGGGCGTCGGGATTGGCGCCCGCGTCCAGCAGCAGCTCTGCGCATTCCAGGCTGGCGCCCGCCACCGCGCAGTGCAAAGGCTGGACCCGCATGGGGTTGTCGGCCACCGCGCGGCTGTCGGCGCCGTGCGCGAGCAGGCAGTCCACAGCCTTCGCGCGACCGAAGAAGGCCGCCAGATGGAGGGGCTGAAAGCCGTCCGGCGCATACATGTCCACGCATTCCGGGTCATCTTCCAGCATGACCTCCAGAGTGGCGGTTTCGCCCAGTGCGGCAGCCTCGAACAGATCCAGCCCGTCCCGCGCGGCGCGAATCATGTTGATCATGGCCAGGCGGCGCTGATAGAGCGCCAGCATCAGGGCGGAAATGCCAGCCGTGTTGCGCGCTGCCGCCAGCCCGGGTGTGGCCGCCAGCAGGTCGGAGAGGCGATCGAGATCGTTGTTGTTGACGGCGTCGATGACGTCCTGTTCGGTGCTCATTGTATAGAAACCTCCGATCCATTCTTCAGCGTTCCCGGCCTCCGGCCCCTGGCGGGATGGGTCCTGAGCGTCGCCGCTTCGGCGTTGCAGCGCTTGGCCGTAGCGCTGCTACTGTCCGGCGCGCTGCGCCTTGAAGCGCCGCCGCTCAAAACCCACCGGAAACGCTGAAGAATGGATCGGAGGTTTCTCCTCCGAGCCAATTCTGGCAGTTCCCGGCCATCGGCCCCGTGCGGGGTCGGTTCTGCACGTCTCCGTCCAGCGCATGCTTCAGCGTATCACCGTCGATAGTCTTTTCAGGGTTGTCCCTGAGGGGCGCTGTTTCGGCGGGTGGGCGAATTTTTCTTGCCAGGCGTTTGGAGCTGTATATAATTACAGTATCCCGGAAAAGGCGGGGCCGTTATTTTCGGCAACTCCGCCAGTGGAGGCACACAGTATGTCCGAACTGACCGCGCGGCAACAGCAGGTGCTGGAGTTGATCCAGGAAGCCATTGAATCCACCGGCATGCCGCCCACGCGGGCGGAAATTGCTGAAGCGCTCGGGTTCCGTTCCGCCAATGCCGCAGAGGAACATCTTCGCGCGCTGGCCCGCAAGGGGGCCATTGAACTGCGCGCGGGAACTTCCCGGGGCATCCGTCTGCTGGAAGAGCCGGGTCTTCCTGTGGTGGGGCGGGTGGCCGCAGGCAGCCCGATTCTGGCTGAACAGCACATCGAGGCGCGCTATCGAATGGATCCGCAGATGTTCCGGCCCAAGGCTCATTACCTGCTGCAGGTCCGGGGCATGAGCATGCGCGATGCGGGCATTCTGGACGGCGACCTGGTCGCAGTGCATCGTTCTCCGGAAGTTCGCAATGGCCAGATCGTGGTGGCCCGTCTGGATGATGAAGTCACGGTCAAGCGGTTTCGCCAGCGCGGTCGGGAAATCTGGTTGATGCCGGAAAATCCCGAGTTCGAGCCGATTGTGGTGGAAGCCGGTAGTCGGCCGCTGGTTCTCGAAGGACTGGTGGTGGGCGTGATTCGCAATGGCAGGGCTCTTTGAATGCGAGCCTGGAAAATCTTCTTCGCCATCCCCGCATATTCCGGCCAGGCCGGAAGGAGGGGACGGCTCCCCCGGGGGTGGCCACGGGGTTCCTGGAGCTTGACCGGCTTCTACCCTGGGGAGGCTGGCCGGCCACCGGGCTGAGCGAGTTGCTCCTGCGCCGTGACGGTCAGGGTGAATTGCAGTTGTTGTTGCCGGTCCTGGCAAGGCTTTCCTGCGACGGGCGCTGGCTTGCCTGGGTAGATCCACCCCACCTGCCTTATGCGCCGGCCCTGGCGGCCGCGGGTCTTGATCTGTCCCGATTGATGATTGTCCATCCGCCCGGCATCGCGGAAAGTATCTGGGCCGCCGAACAGGCATTACGGGCCGGGGTGTGTGGCGCCGTGCTCCTGTGGGCTGATCGGCTCGATTTTCCCTCCTTGCGACGTCTGCAACTGGCCGCCGAAGAAGGTGGGTGTGGCGGTTTTCTGTTTCGTCCCCGAGTGTGGGCCCGCCAATCTTCCCCGGCGATGTTGCGGCTTGCCGTCGAACAGCGTGAGCAAGACCTGCGCGTGGAGTTGCTGAAGCTTCGCGGTGGGTCACCCTGCGCAGTGAACATTCCCCTGTCCACCCCCCGGGGTTGAGTTTTTACTGCCATTTTTCGCTATCAGTGAATGCCATGGCGCTTCCCGATTCTCGACAACAGGTATTTGATTTCCCCATCGCTCCGATCGGAGCACCGCGGCAACGCAGGGTTGTAAAATCGGCGCGACGTTCCGGTCCGCCTCTTTTGTGGCTGTGTGTTTATCTGCCTGCCCTGGAAGCCGATTGTCTGGCCCGCTCGGGCCAGGCTTTGGCAGTGATCCGCGGGGAAGGGCCGCGGCAATTGATCGTGGCCTGCAGTGCGGCTGCCGGAGCCGCCGGCATCCGGCCCGGCATGCGTGCCGCCGCAGCCAGGGCCCTGTTGCCGGAATTGTTGTTGTGCCCGCACGATCCCCGGCGGGGGAGGGCGGCGTTGGAACGCCTGGCTGCCTGGGGCTTGCAGTTCACTTCCCGCGTGCATCCGGCGGCACCGGATACATTGTGGCTGGAAATAGGTGCCAGCCTGCGCCTGTTCGGAGGGCTGGAAGCGCTTCGCGGACGCTTGCTTGAAGGGTTGGCGGCGTTTGGTTTCCGCTGCGAAACGGGCATCGCGCCCACGCCCGCCGCAGCGCGTTGCCTGGCCCGTGCGGGTGACACGGTTCCGGTGCGGCACAAGGAATCGTTGGCCGGCCGGCTGGCGCGTCTGCCGTTGGACGCCATGGGCTGGCCGAAAGACAGGTGTACAGCGCTGGCGCGCGCGGGCCTGCGCACGGTGGGGGACTGTCTGCGCCTGCCGCGCGACGGTCTGGCCCGACGCTACGGTCCCGGCCTGGTGCGGGATCTCGACCGCATGCTGGGTCGTCTGCCGGAACCGCTCGAGAACTGGCAGCCGTCGGAGTGTTTCCGGGCGGGGATCGATCTGCCTGTGGAAACCGTGTCGCTGGCCTTGCTGGAATGGCCATTGCGCTGTTTGCTGGAGCAACTCGTCGGTTGGCTGCGGGGGCGGGACGGCGCGATCAGCCGGCTGCAACTGGCCCTGTTGCACCGGCAGGAGCCGGCCACCGTGATCAGTCTGGAACTGCTGCGTCCCGGTCGCGATGCCGGGCATTTCCAGGCCTTGCTGGGAGAGCGTTTGCGTACCGTGCGATTGACCGCGCCGGTGGTGGGTTGCCGCCTGCGCAGTGATCGCATGCGTCCCTTTGTCGCCATGACCGGAGATTTTCAGCGCGCCGCAGGCGATGGCGAGGAATGGATGGGGCTGATCGAGCGTTTGCGCGCACGTCTCGGCCCGGCGGCGGTGAACGGCCTGGAGACCCGGCCGCGGCATTGTCCGGAAGCGGCCTGGCGTCCGGTCGAGCCGGGGCGTGTCACGGCGGCAACGGCGGTGGCCGGGCGCCCGCTATGGCTGTTGGCCGAACCCCGCCCACTGAGGGTGGAAGGTGGACATCCTCGGCATATCGGTCCCCTGACACTGGAATGCGGACCGGAGCGCATCGAAACCGGCTGGTGGGAGGCCGAGGAAACACGCCGCGATTATTATCTTGCCCGCGAGCCCGATGGTTCCCGACTGTGGATATTCCGGGATCGCCGGGGTTGGTTCCTGCACGGCCTGTTTGCCTGAACCTGCTCCCGTGATGCAGGTCAAGCGTTTCCGGAGCCTGCCCGTTACACTGGAATTCTGATCAAAAGGGCGAGAACAGCCCGCCAGCCAGCAGGGAAGCGCGAGCGACAATGAAACTGACCTTTCTGGGCGCTGCCGGTACCGTGACCGGTTCCAAGTACCTGTTGGAAACAGCCGGGCGCCGTATTCTGATCGATTGCGGACTTTTTCAAGGTCGCAAGGAATTGCGCCTGCGCAACTGGCAGGCACTTCCGCTGGACCCTGCGCAATTGGATGCCGTGATTCTGACCCACGCGCATATCGATCACACCGGGTATCTGCCGTTGCTGGTACGCGAAGGTTACCGCGGACCGGTGTATTGCACCGAAGCCACGCGCGATCTTTGTGGCGTGCTGCTCCCGGACTCCGGCTTTCTGCATGAAGAAGACGCGCGTTATGCCAACAAGCGCGGCTTCTCCAAACATCATCCGGCACTGCCGCTGTATACCGAACAGCAGGCTCGCGATTCTCTGGCCTCGCTCGAGCCGAAGCCCTTTGACCAGTCCATCGATCTGGGCGGCAGCGTGTCTTTCCGTTTCCGCCTGGCCGGGCACATTCTAGGCGCAGCGGGTGTGGAAATTCGCACCGAAGGAAGAACCGTATTCTTTTCCGGTGACGTGGGTCGCCCGGTCGATCCCATCATGTATCCACCAGAACCGATCGAAAGCGCCGATATCCTGATCGTCGAGGCCACCTATGGCAATCGACGCCATGACACAACCTCGCCCGGCAAAGTGCTGGCTTCGCTGGTTGAACGTGCCGAGCGTCAGCGTGGCGTGCTGCTGATTCCGTCCTTCGCCGTGGGCCGCGCACAGTCACTTCTGCATCTGCTTGCGGAACTCAACCGGGAGGGTCGTCTGCACATGCCGGTGTTTCTGAACAGCCCCATGGCCATCCGCGCCACCGAAATCTACAAAGCCCATTCGGCCATCCATCGCCTGAGTCCGGATGAATGCATAGAGATGGGTGATGTCTGTACCTACGTACGCAGCGTGGACGATTCGATCGCGCTCAACCGTGCTCACGGCCCCATGGTGATAATCTCCGCGAGCGGGATGCTGAGCGGCGGGCGGGTGTTGCATCACCTCAAGGCTTTTGGCGGCGATCCGCGCAACCTGATCTTTATGGTCGGATTCCAGGCACCGGGAACCCGCGGCGAAGCTCTCGAGAACGGAGCTGCCGAACTCAAGATCCATGGCGAGTATTGGCCCATGCGCGCATCTGTTCATGCTCTTGAAAGCCTTTCGGCCCACGCGGACTACGCGGAATTGCTTGACTGGCTGGCCAGCCGGGATACTCCACCACAACGTGTTTTCATCACTCATGCCGAACCCGAAGCCGCCCAGGCGTTTCGCCAGCACCTGACTGAACGGCTTGGCTGGACGGCGGAAATCGCCGGCGACGGTCAGTCCGTGGAGTTCTAGATCATGCAGCAACCCGTCATCGAGCCGGCACCGCATACCCTGCGCCTGCGCCGTCTGGGCATCGACACTTACCAGGAGCCCGTCGTTTACATGCGTCGTGATTGTCCGGTGTGCCGGTCGGAAGGTTTTGCGGCGCACTCGCGCGTGCGCGTGGAAATTCCCGGTCGCTCCGTGGTCGCCACTCTCAACGTTGTGGGCAGCGAGATGCTCGCCGACGGCGAGGCCGGGCTGTCGGAAGCGGCCTGGGAATTGCTGCAGCCGGAGGCAGGGCAGGTGGCGCATTTCGCACACCCCATGCCGCTGGAGAGTTTTCGGCATGTGCGTGCAAAACTCTTCCGGCACCGGTTCTCGGCGGAGGGATTGCGGGCCATTATCGAAGATGTTGCCAACCGCCGCTATTCTGACGTCCAGTTGAGCGCGCTGCTTTCCGCCTGCGCCGACCGCAATCTCAACGACCGGGAAATCTTCCATCTCACCTCGGCGATGGTCGACAGCGGCGAACGTCTGAGATGGCCGAATCATCCCGTGGTTGTCGACAAGCATTGCGTTGGCGGGCTGCCCGGCAATCGCACCACGCCCATCGTGGTGGCCATAGCCACGGCTTGCGGGTTGATCATGCCAAAGACCTCGTCACGCGCCATTACTTCGCCGGCCGGCACCGCGGATACCATGGAAACGCTGACCAACGTGTCGCTGGATCTGCCGGCCATGCGCCGGGTTGTCGAAAAGGAGGGCGGTTGCCTTGCCTGGGGCGGATCGGTGCATCTGAGCCCGGCAGACGATGTGCTGATCGGGGTTGAACGGGCGCTGGAACTCGATAGCGAGGCCCAATTGATTGCCTCGATACTTTCCAAGAAAGCGGCGGCCGGATCCACCCATGTGCTCATCGATATTCCGTTTGGCCCGGCCGCCAAGGTTCGCGAGGAACGGACGGCCCTGCGTCTCTCGCAGCGATTGCGCACGGTGGGCAAACGTCTGGGTCTGCATGTGGCGGTGGTGATTACCGATGGCTCCCAACCGGTCGGATGGGGAATCGGCCCCGCACTGGAAGCGCGAGATGTTCTGGCGGTTCTGCAGTGCTCCCCGCAGGCGCCCCGGGACCTCCGCGAGCGGGCACTCATGCTTGCAGCCAACGTACTCGAGTTGGGCGGTGCCGCCCGTCATGGCGAAGGCCGCGCCATCGCGGCCAGTGCGCTGGATTCGGGCCGGGCCTGGGCCAAGTTCCAGGCCATCTGCAAGGCGCAGGGCGGACTCGGCACGCCTCCGGTCGCGCCCCATACGCTGGATGTGCCAGCCGAACGGGATGGCGTGATTGCCGCGATCGACAATCTGGGTATTGCGCGGATGGCCAAACTGGCGGGGGCACCCAACGCACCGGCGGCCGGCATTGCTCTGCAATGCCATATCGGGCAACGTGTGCAGTCTGGCGAACCCCTGTTTACCATTCATGCGCAGACGCCGGGTGAACTCGCCTACGCGCTCGCCTTCATGCAGCATCGCAAGGAGCCCGTGATCAGAATGGGAAAGCTTGGATGAATCCCCAGGTGCTGGTCTTCAACTTCCCCGGCAACGCCGCGCTTGCCGGGAGCATCGCCCGGACCAACGGGTATGGCACCGGCCGTCTTGAGTGGCGGCATTTCCCGGATGGCGAGTCGTATCTGCGTCTTCTGGGCGACTGCAGCAGCCGCACGGTCGTGCTCGTGGCCAGTCAGCAGGCCGCGGACAGCCAGTTGCTGCCGCTTGCCGCTTTTGCCGATACCGCGCGGGAGCTGGGTGCCGATCGTGTGGTGCTGGTGGCTCCCTACCTGGCCTACATGCGCCAGGACATTCGTTTCAATCCGGGGGAAGCGGTGACCTCGCGCAGCTGGGCACGCCTGCTCAGCACGACCTTCGACGGCCTGCTCACAGTGGATCCCCATCTGCATCGCTACCATTCCCTGGGGCAGATCTATGCCCTGCATACGCGGGTATGCAGCACCGCCGCGCTGCTTGCCGAATGGATTGGGCGCAATGTGTCGAGCCCGATGATCGTCGGCCCGGACAGTGAAAGTCACCAATGGGTGGGAGAGGTCGCCCGGCGCCTTGAGTGCGATTTCCAGGTGCTGGACAAGATTCGTCACGGCGACCGGGAGGTGGCGGTGTCCGCACCCCGCACCACTGACGATCCGGCCGCAGTGACCCCGGTACTGGTGGACGACATCATCTCCACGGCACAGACCATGGCCGAGGGGGTCAGAATGCTGCGCAAGGCAGGCTATCCGGCGCCAATCTGCGTCGGTGTACATGCACTTTTCGCCGAACGGGCCTGGGAAACGCTGGAGCGGGCCGGCGCGGCGGCCGTGATTACCACCAATTCGGTCGCCCATCCCAGCAATGGGATCGATCTGGGTGGATTGCTGGCGACTGAACTGCACGCCTTTCTCGAGGAACTCGACGACCCGCCTCCCGCCGGGGATTAGGGACGGGCCACCGCCCGAGTCATTACGGGTGCACGAAAGACTTGAGACTGTATGAATAAACAGTATACTGTTTATTCATACAGTTTTTCCCGAGTGTGAGTGATGGCTGTCCAGCGGAATCCGGCTGCTGATTCCGTCCATTATGCCGAGTTGCATTGCCTGTCGGCGTTCAGCTTTTTGCGCGGCGCAGCATTGCCGGAAGAGCTGATGGAGCGGGCCGGGCAGCTTGGATATCGAGCTCTGGCGCTGACTGACGAGTGCTCGGTGGCCGGAGTGGTGCGGGCGCATCTTGCAGCCCGGCCGGACGGGCCTAAGCTTATTGTAGGTAGCGAGTTCCGCCTGGCGGAGGGACCGCGGCTGGTGGCGCTGGCCACCTCCCGGACCGGATATGGACGGCTTTGTGCGCTCATCAGCCGCGGCCGCCGGGCGGCCTTCAAGGGCCGCTACCGTCTTGTACGGGCTGATCTGGAGGACGGCCTGGAGGAATGTCTGGTCCTCTGGTTGCCGGATTCGCCCGATGATCTCGAGGAGGCACGCTGGTTCGCGCGCCTTTTCCCCTCTCGTTGCTGGATCGCCGTGGAACTTTTCTGCGGCGGTGACGACTGTGCTTATCTCGCCGCCCTGCGCCGACTCGGGCGTGCATCCGGTTTGCCCCTGGTTGCCGCGGGCGACGTGCACATGCATGTGCGCAATCGCCGCGCGTTGCAGGATGTATTCACCGCCATTCGTCTGGGCACTACGGTGGCGGAAGCGGGTCTGGCACTGTTCCCGAACGGGGAACGCCACCTGCGTTCACTGGATCGTCTGGCGCACCTTTATCCTTCCGACCTGCTCGAAGAAAGCGTTCGCATTGCGGACCGGTGTCGATTCTCGCTGGACGAGCTGCGTTATGAATATCCCGACGAACTGGTTCCTCCGGGCCGTACAGCGATCGCACATCTGCGCGACCTGACCCGTACCGGCGCACGCCGGCGGTGGCCGGACGGTCTGCCGGAGCCGGTGCGTCGACAGATTGAGCATGAACTGGAACTGATCGAGGAACTGCACTACGAGCCCTACTTTCTCACGGTGCACGATCTGGTGAATTTTGCGCGCAGTCGGGGCATTCTTTGCCAGGGGCGGGGCTCGGCCGCCAATTCCGCGGTCTGTTATTGCCTGGGCATTACCGAAGTCGACCCGGCGCGCATGCGAATGCTGTTCGAGCGTTTCATTTCCCGTGAGCGGGACGAACCGCCGGACATCGATGTGGATTTCGAGCACGAGCGCCGCGAGGAAGTCATCCAGTATGTCTATCGCAAGTACACACGCGAACGCGCGGCGCTGGCCGCCACGGTAATCACCTACCAGCCGCGCAGCGCGGTGCGCGACGTGGGTCGGGCGCTAGGGCTGTCTATGGATCAGGTGGAACGCCTGGCCGGTGCCTTTCAGTGGTGGGACGGTCGCCGCGTGGATCGGGAGCGGCTCGCCGAGGCCGGTTTCGATCCTCGCAATCCGCTCATCCGCCGGTTGACCGTGCTGGTCAACACCGCTATCGGGTTTCCCCGGCATTTGTCCCAGCACGTGGGCGGTTTCGTGATTTCACGGGGACCGCTCTCTGAACTGGTGCCGGTGGAAAATGCCGCCATGCCGGAACGCACTGTCATCCAGTGGGACAAGGACGATCTGGATGCCCTGGGCCTGTTAAAGGTGGATGTACTGTCACTGGGTATGCTCACCGCCATTCGTCGCTGTTTCCAACTGGTCGAACGTTATCGGGGAGAGAAGCTCGGCATGGCCGACATTCCGGCCGGGGACCCGGAGGTCTATGCCATGATCCGACGCGCCGACACCGTGGGGGTGTTCCAGATCGAGTCACGTGCGCAGATGGCCATGCTTCCGCGGCTCAAGCCCGATTGCTATTACGATCTGGTGATTGAAGTGGCGATTGTCCGGCCCGGGCCCATCCAGGGCGACATGGTGCATCCCTACCTGGCCCGCCGGGCAGGAC
>JASFQN010000039.1:0-16286 GCA_050115425.1 Gammaproteobacteria bacterium
GTCGGTTGTGGTTGGTATCGGCAATGAACAGGCGTTTGCCGGCGGCATCAGCCAGCACTTTGCCGGGAAAGCGCAAAAAGGTGTCCGCCACAACGGGCTTGTGCTCCTGGAACGGCAGCGGCTTGGTATTGATCTCGCCTTTCGCGGCGAACTGCTTGATGACCCCGCCAATCACCTGGTCCAGCACCTGGCGGTGGCCCTCGCCGGCCAGCGCACCCACGATATTCCCCTGCGGGTCGATGACCACCAGCGTCGGCCAGGCCTGGGCACCATAGGCGTTCCAGATGGCGAAGCCCTGGTCATTCACCACCGGGTGGGTGAGCTCATAGCGACGGACGATCTTTCGAATGTTGTCCGTGCGCCCTTCCGCTTTGAACTTCGCCGAATGCACGCCGATCACAACAAGTTTCGGGTCATATTTTCTTTCCAGATACTTGAGGTCCGGAATGATATGCATGCAGTTCACGCAGCCGTAGGTCCAGAAATCCAGCAGCACGACTTTGCCGCGCAGTTCCTCGAGGGTCAGCGGCTTGCCTTCGGTATTGATCCAGTCGAGGCCCGTGGGAAAGGCCGGCGCCGGCTGATCGCCCGCGAAGTCGGTGGCCCGTGCGGACGTGGCGAGCAGACTCATGGGCCCACCGGGCAAGACCCGGCCCCAGAACAGGCTGCCGGCAACCACCAGCGAGGCCACGCCGATCACGAAAGCCGAAAGACGGAAAATGCGCATGAATCTGCCCCCTGGATGACTGCCAACCGTGCCGGCATGACGCCGGCCTGATTATGGAGACGCGCGGAGTCGACGGGAATTACGCCGGGTGGTTGGCAGAGACGACGCCGCGTGCCCGACAGAAAGCGTCGAGCTCAGCCAGCAGGCCGTCGCGCACGACCAGCGTCATGACCACCTGTTCACCATAGTCGACTGAAACGATCTCGGCGTCGCGCCCGTCCGCCCAGTGGCGCACGGCCTGTTCGAGCGCGAAATCCAGCACCAACCGCACCCGGCTGGTCGGTCGATGCACCTCGAGGGGCAGCTCGGAAAGGGCCGCTTCGGTGGCACCGGCATAGGCTCGCACGAGACCGCCTGCACCCAGCTTCACCCCGCCGAAATAGCGCACCACCACGACCATGACATTACCGATTCCCTTGTGCTGGATGACATTGAGGATGGGCTTGCCCGCCGTCCCCGAGGGCTCGCCGTCGTCGTTCATGGCCGCACTGGCGGTGGCGGAAGGGTTGCCCAGCAGGTAGGCCCAGCAATGGTGGCGCGCATCCGGATAGTCGGCGCGCGCCTGCTCCAGGAAAGCTCTGGCCTGATCGCGGCTGGTAACGCGGCCGGCACGGGCGATGAAGCGGCTCTTCCTGATTTCGATTTCCCGCTCAATGGTCTGTGCGGGAACCTGCAGGCTGTCGGACATGCGTTGCAACTTCGGATCCGGGCGAGCGGGCACATTAGCACACAAGGGCAGGCATCGCCGCCAGCGCACCACGAACTGGCCTTGTCGACCGGAAGCAGAAGGGGATGTAGGATTCCTCTAGTCAAGTTCCCGTCCGCCGGTCTGCCCGCGACCGCTTTTCTCCGCACAGACCGGAACGATTCAACGACTTGCATCCCCGGAGGCCTGCGATGAAAAAATCCGCCCTCTTCACGACGACGCTTCTGATACTTTCACTTGCCGCTGGCTGCGCAGGCTGGCAGGCCAACGGAGACGTCAAACCGGCCCCCGGCTATTCCGACCCCGAAGTGGCCCAGGTCGTGGGCCGATTCATGCACAAGGACCCCGGCATTCGAACCTTTTTCAAACAGGCCTACGGCTATGCGATCTTTCCGACCATCACCAAGGCGGCGATCACTGTCGGTGGCGCGCATGGTGGCGGCAAGGTCTATCGCGGCCACCGGGTGGTGGGCACCACCAGCCTGACCCAGGCCACCGTGGGCCTGCAGCTTGGCGTGCAATCCTACAGTGAAATCATCTTCTTCAAAGACAAGGCGACATTCGACGATTTCACCAAGGGCAACTTTGAATTCGATGCCCAGGCTTCGGCGGTGGCGGTCACTGCCGGGGCGGCAGCGAATGCCGACTACAGCAACGGCGTGGCGACATTCACCCTGGCCCGGGGCGGGCTGATGTACGAGGCCTCCGTGGGCGGGCAGAAATTCACCTTCACACCGGTCGACTAGACCCCGAAGCCGCGGGCGACCCGGAATCCGTCAGAAATCTCCGGAGATGCGGATGCCGATGATACCGTCGCCGGCAATCGGGACAACGCTGACGTCCTTGTAGGGTGAGGTGAAATAGAAGCTGGCCAGGATGCCCACGGCGGCTCCGGCGACGACGTCCCGCGTGTAGTGCTTGTCCGCGTACACCCGGCTGTAGGCTACATAGCCCGCGCCCACATAGGCGGGCAGCGCCCAGCGCCAGCCGTAGCGGGCGTGAATGAAACCGGCGCCCATGAAAGCGGTCGACGCATGACCCGAGGGAAACGAACCACAACATTCCCCATTGGGCCGTGTCTGATGGGTCACATGCTTGAGACTGGCGGTCACGATGTGGGCGGCGAAGTACGATTCGGTCCATTGCCAGGTTCCCCGCCAGCCGTGCTCGTAGAAGACCGTGGCCCCGAGCCCCGACAGCGGAATGACCCAGCGCAACTCGTCCCCCACATGTTCCGTGCGGGTTTCCGGCACGGTGGCGCCGTTGGCCGTACCGGCGACGATGCACAGCAAAGCCGCCTGGAGTGAAGCTGAAGCCCGCGCGATTGGCATGCGACACGGTGACCTCACTTTGCCTGCTCGCCCATCTTCTCGATCCGGCGCAGCCAGCGTTCGCGCCGGGTGGAATTCTCCGATTCGACCAGACCGATGACAGATGCGCGGATCGGCCCGATGCCGCAGAGCGAGAGCATGTTGCGCTCCAGCGCCTTCAAGCTGTGCGCACGATAGAACCAGCGGTAGAAAAATGCCGGCATGCCCATGGTGACCACAATGCGTGCCGAACGGCCCTTGAGCAGTTGCTCCCACATGCCCGGCCCCTCGGTCCTGCTGATGGCGAAACCCGGCCGGAATACCTGCTCGAAGAACCCCTTCAGCAGGGCCGGCATGCTGCCCATCCACAGCGGATAAATGATCACCAGATGGTCGGCAGCCTTGATGAGATGCTGGGCGGATTCGATCGCCGGCGGCGGCTCGCCCTGGTCCCATTCCGCCTTTTGACGGAGAAGGGGAAAATCCAGTGCGGCGACCTTGATGCGGTCCACCTGGTGGCCGGCGCTGTCCGCGCCGCGTGCATAGGCTGCGGCAAGGGCGGTGCAGAAATGCCCCCCCTGCGGATCGGGGTGACCCTCGATCAGCGCAATACGTCGACTCATGGCTCACCTCCGTCGAGCCACGGAATCCGATTAGAGCCTGCCTCAGGGGACGGGTGGGCGCGATGACATGCATCAATGGCTCTGCGCAATTTAGCGCATTTCGGTTAATCTTGGGCGCTCGACCCGACCCCGACCCGAACTTGCCAAGGAGCCTTGCATGCAATCCAGTGTCGCCCCGCGTCGCAGTCTCGGACTCGCGACCACCACCTCGATCGTGCTCGGCAACATGGTCGGCTCCGGCGTGTTTCTGCTCCCGGCCTCGCTGGCGGTCTACGGCATCTACAGTCTCTGGGGCTGGGGTTTCAGCACGGCCGGGGCGCTGATACTCGCCTGGGTGTTCAGCAGCCTCGCGCGGCGGCTGCCGAAAGCCGGCGGGCCCTATGCCTACCCGCGGGAAGCCTTTGGCGACTTCGCGGGCTTCATCATCGCCTGGATTTACTGGTTGAGCATTGTCGGCACCAATGCGGCCATCGCCGTGGCCTTCGCGAGTTACCTGAGCGATTTCTTCCCGGCGCTGGCATCCAACCCGTTCTACGGCGCCGGCGCCGCGCTGGCCGCCACCTGGCTGCTGACTGCCGTCAACATCCGTGGCGTACGGGCCGCTGGCAACGTGCAGATCATCACGGTGATCCTCAAGCTCAGCCCCCTGCTGGCACTGGCGGTATTCGGCGTGTTCCACTTCGACCCGCACGTGCTTGCCTCCGTACAGACATCGAAATCGCCGCTTTCGGCAATCAATGCCACTGCCGCGCTGACCATGTGGGCGTTTCTCGGTCTGGAATGCGCGACAGTACCCGCGGACCACGTGAAGGAGCCCGAAACGACCATTCCGCGTGCCACCTTGCTCGGGACGCTGATCGCGGGCGTGTTCTACATTGTCTGCACCACGGTGGTGATGGGCATCATCCCCGGGGACTCGCTGGCGCAGTCCAATGCGCCGTTTGCCGACGCCGCGAAATTGATATGGGGCAGTCGGGCAGGTTATCTGATCGCCGCGGCCGCGGTCATTTCCTGCTTCGGCGCGCTCAACGGCTGGATCCTGATGCAGGGGCAGTTGCCTCAGGCGGTGGCCCGGAGCGGCCTGTTCCCACGGATCATGGCCAGAGAGGGTCGCTTCGGGACGCCAACGGTGGCGATTGTCGCCTCCAGCGTATTCGCCAGCGTGCTGATTCTCATGAGTCTGGGCTCCAGCCTGAACGGCGGCCTTGGCCAGACCCTGGTGGCGATGTTCAACATCCTCATCCTGATCACGACCTTCTTCACGCTGGTGCCCTACATGCTCTGCGCCCTGGCCGAGATGGTACTCAGCCGGCGGCAACAGCGGGCCAGCAATCTGCGCCGCCGTGACCTCGTTGCAGCCGCGCTGGCTTTTGCATTCGCACTCTGGGCCGCGGCCGGCACGGGCAAGGATTCACTTTACTGGGGGACGATCCTGCTGCTGGCGGGTTTGCCGATCTATGTCTGGCAGAAGGCCGTCAATGAACGCAGCGCGGAGGCATCCGCCGTGTCGACCGGATAGTCAGTTGCAGACCCAGCCGCCGGTGCCGCGCTGGCATTGTTCGGGGCCGCCCCACTTGTCCCAATACGCCGCCAAACCGGCCTCCTCGGCAAAATTCGAGAAAGCCGGTGTGCCGCGAAAATGCGCGAATTCCGGCCACCAGAAAATGAGATAGGTCAAGTCATTGGCACGCACCATTCGATGGAACAGGCGTGCCAGGTCCTGATCCGATTTGAGGTAGGCATATCCGATCAGCAACATGCGATCGGGAGCAGTACCTCTGGCTTCAGTCGCGCGCAGCAGCTGCAATGCTTCGGCACGATCTCCGGTGCCCGCCAGTGCAGCCAGAACACTATCCATCACCCTGGGCTCGACCGCGTTTTTCTCGGAAACCGTTTGCCAGAGACGTCTGGCGGCCTTCCATCTTTTTTCACGGACTGCCAGGTACTTCAGGTGCCAGGTTGGCTCGTCCGCACCCAGCTTTGCGAGCGCGGCATCGGTTTCGTGAAGTTTCTCCGTGTCGCCGTAGCTGAAATAGAAAAATTGGAAGTCTTGCAGCACTTCCGTGGACAACGGATTGAGCAGGCGCGCCCGCTGTTCATGTTTCAGGCTCTCTTCCTGGCGGCCGAATTTGTATGAAATGCCCGCGTAGGAATTTTCCACTCTCCAGTTGCTTGGCTCAATGAGTCCCGCGGCAATCACGGCTTCCTCTGCTCGGCGCCATTGTTGGCGCATCACCGCGACCCAGGCCAGGGCGAGATGAGCCTCGGCAATCGAGCTATCCCCGGACAGAGCACGATTGGCGGCGCGTTCTGCCATGTGGACCGCGACCTCGTCGGGCTCGTGGCCGAAATACCAGAGCATTGACCAGGCCATTGCTTCACTTCCCAGAGCACGCACAAAGTGAGGGTCAGCCTTCTGTGCCGCATGCAAGAGATCAACCGCTTCATGCAGACTTTGTGCATCCTGATGTGACATCCGCTCGCGCGCCTGGAGGTAGCGATCCATGGCAACCTCATTGACCGGCGGGCGCGCGTTTCCCGGATGCTGAGCGCGGGATCTGGAAAGATGGGGTGCCAGAGCGCGGGTAATCCGATCGGCGATTTGGGCTTGCGCGTTGATCAGGTCACCGACGCTGGTTTCTATTTGACTCGACCAGAGGTGGTAGCCTCTGGCATCGACAAGCTGGGCCGTTATCCGCAGTCGTCCGCCGGATTGGCGAACACTGCCCTCTACAATGGCATCGGCGCCAAGTTCACCGGCGATCTGCGGTATTTCGTTTTTTGTTCCGCGAAAGGCAAACGACGATGTGCGTGCGACAACACGCAGACCCGGTTGTCGGGCCAGTTGATGCAACAGTTCTTCCGCGATGCCATCCCCGAAGTAATCGAAGCTTCTGTCTTTGCTGAAATTGCGGAAGGGAAGCACGGCGACGGCGGGGTGGTCGAGCCACCGCGTGGTTTGCCGGCCGCGTGGCGGCACGGACCCGACCATGTAGACGAGCATCGCCAGAGCAATGACAATCGCAAGCGCCCATCGCACGTGCATCCGTATCCTTGAGCGATTCCGGCGTTCGGAGCCGGGCCCCGCCGGTTCCGTGACAGGCTTGACCGGGGCGACGAGGCGGTAACCGCGTTTCGCGACGGTCTCGATATAGCGGGGACGCTTCCGGTCGTCCCGGAGGCAATGGCGCAGATCATGGACGGTCCGCGTCAGCGCCTCGTCGTTTACCACGACGCCCGCCCAGACGCGGCGCAGCAGTGTCTCTCTCTCGATGGTTTCACCAGGCTGGTCGGCGAGCGCGCACAGGAGGGCCATCGCGCGCGGTTCCAGATGGACGGTTCCCCGGGGCCCGACAATCTCGCCGTTCACTGGCGAGACACTCCACTCCCCGAGACGAAAGTCGGCCTTGGGCGACTCTTCCAAGAGCCTTCTCGCACTGAGGTTCTCCATCACGACAGCACCTCCGGGCCCGGTGGACTGGAATGGGTCGTCACCGAGGTGGCGCCGCACCCCACTGACTCATTGACAGATCCAGCCGACACTCTGTCGCCGACATTGAACCGGGCCGTCGAAGTTGTCCCAGTAGTCCGCCAGACCGGCCTCTTCCGCAAAGGCGGCGAAAACCGGCATGCGACGAAAGTGCGTAAACTCCGGCCACCAGAATCGAAGGTAGGTGTAGTCGCTCTGCCGCTCCAGTCGGCGAAAGAGGCGTGCCATGTCCGTATCCGAACGGGCATAAGCGTAGCTGACGAGGAGATACCATGCCGGAGTGACCGGGTTATCCTCCGCCGCGCGTATCATCCTGAGCGCTGCGCCGCGATCACCCTCACCCGCCGCGACCGCCAGGGCGGCCTGCATGAAATCCGGATCGACCCCGGCACGTTCGAGAGCCACATCCCAGAGACGCCTGGCGTCTTTCCAGCGCCGTTCGCGCACGGCCAGATACTTATCGTAGTAGGCCTGCGATTCTGCGCCGGCCTGTTCGGCGGCTTTCGCCGCGTCGTGGAATTCGGGAATCATGTCGTAGGAAAAATACATGAATGCGAGATCCGCCAGGATCTCGCTGGAAAGCGGGTCCAGTTGGCGGGCGCGCAGTTCGTGCTCCAGACACTGCTCGCGCCGGCCAAGCTTGTACGCCAACCCGGCGCGCAGATTTTCGACAAGCGCATTGCTCGGCTCAATCTGGGAAGCAGTAATGAGTTCTTTCTCGGCAGTGCGCCAGTCATGGTCCACGACGGCCACCCAGGCGAGTACCATGTGCGCCTCTGCCACCGAGGTATCCACGCCGAGTACCTGCCGGGCCGCCGTCTCCGCCATACGCCGGGCGTCCTCGACAGGTTCGTTGGCATAGTAATTGAGGAACCACCAGGCCATGGCTTCGTTCGCCAGGGCGCGTACGAAATGCGGGTCATCGCGGAGTGCTCCGCGAAACAGGTCAATCGCTTTCTGCAGGCTCTGCCGATCCCGGTTGTCCAGCAACCGTCGGCCTCTGAGGTATTTCGCCAGCGCCGCCTTGTTGATATGGCCCGGCGACTCGCCCGGCAGAGCGACACGCGGCGGGTTCAGATGGGGCGCCAGGGCACGTGTAATCCGGTCGGCAATGCGGGTTTGCACCTTCAGCAGGTCACCGACTTCGGTATCAATCTGATCTGACCAGAGGTGATATCCCCTGGCATCGACGAGTTGAGCCGTGATCCGGAGCCGCCCGCCCGATTGCCGGATGCTGCCTTCCACCACGGCGTCAACGCCGAGTTCGCGGGCAATCTGCGGAATCTCCGCCTTGCTGCCTCGAAAGGCGAAGGCGGACGTGCGGGCGACGACGCGCAGACCGGGCCGACGAGCGAGCTGGTGCAGCAATTCTTCGGCCACGCCATCGCCGAAATAGCTGAATTCGGAATCCTGGCTGAAGTTGCGAAACGGCAGCACGGCGACGGAAGGCGGCTCCTGGTTGGTGGCGCCGGCACGCTTTTCGGGTGCGAATGAGTGCAACAGGTACGCCAGCACCGCCAGAGCCAGCAACACGGCGAGAAGAGCCAGCAACCACTTCAGGGGAAGGGGCCGCCCGTGACGAGAGGCCGGGGCGGATGACTTCACGCTCTTCTCGGGAAGTGGGGTGACCGGCGCGACAAGCCTGTAGCCGCGTTTGGCCACCGTCTGGATGTAGCGGGGGTTCCTTCGGTCGTCGTGAAAGTGATGGCGCAAGTCGTGCACTGTCCGGGTCAGCGCCTCTTCATTGACCACAACGCCGTCCCAGACCCGGTGCAGCAACTCTTCGCGACTGATGGTCTCTCCGGGCTTTTCGGCAAGCACGCTCAGTACGGCCATGGCGCGCGGTTCCAGGTGAATACCCCCGTTCGCGCCACGTATTTCGCCGTTGGGTGGGGAAACCACCCATTCGCCCAGCCGGAAATCAGAGCTCCGGGACTCTTCCATGAGTAAGCTCCACGCCCTTGATTCATGGAATATAGCATCGCCAGCCGCCACTGCTCACCGCATTGCGACAGGACGCTTTCCAAAGGCAATCCGGACGAAATCCGAAGGTTTTCGTCGGGCCGCGAACCCGCCCGTGACCTATTCGTTAGGGTACCCCTTCCGGGGGGCAGACGAGGAGGTAAACATCATGAACACGGGAATCAGTAGCCATGGTATTGGCCGCGGGCTGGCGTTGGTGATGGCCGGCGCCGCTGCCCTGCTGGCCATTGAGACCCATGCAGCCGGCCTGCCTCCGGACCCGGAGGTCATGGCCCGGATCCAGGCCCAGGGACAGGAAGTGCTGGACGCCTATCGCGGCCAGTTGCCCGTCACTCTGGCGGTTGCCAGTCAGGACTTCATGTCGCGGCCGCTGGATCCGGATCGGGTATTGGTCGCGGATGAGCCAGTGAACAGACCGGCGGACGACGATCTGGTCGAGTTCTGCATCGCGGCACTCTCGGGCAGCGAATTGGAAGTCGCCTGGAAGGCGCTGCCGGTGGAGGATCAATCCGTCCTTGCTCCGGTCGCTCCAATCTCGCTCGCCGCGTCAGCCGGGAATTTGTCCCCGGCGGCCCTTGCCGCGGTCGACAGCGAGGCATCCGTTGCGGACTGCCTGCTGGTGACTTCGCATTTTAAGGATGACTCCGGCCGGGAAGGCGACAGCTCTGCAAGGCCAGCTCATGGGAGCGGTAACAATGACGTCGGAACCCACTGATACGGGACGATGCGGAGGCAGCTTGCATCGTCCGAGTTGCGCGGCGGGCCCGGTTTCGACCGGGCCCGTACGCATTCGCGAACATCTGAAAAGCCGCCCGGCACGACAACAAGACTTCGTGGAATCACTGCGCGGTCATTGAGCGGAAGTGCCGGGGTGTACCGGCGCGCGGGGACCCCTGGGCTGTTCCGGCGGCCGGCCGGACCGACCACGTTTCGGTAAAACAAGGAGACCACCATGAAAACACGGAATTGGCTTCTCATTTTCGCGCTTTCCAGTCTTGCCCTGTCACCGATGGCCGCTTTCGCGGCAACCGTCCGGCTTGCACCGAGCGGCGACTCCGGCGGTGGCACTGACACTGCCAGGCTGCAGGCTGCCGTTGAAACCGACGCACCGCGCGTCGAGATTCGCCTGGCGGCGGGGACCTACTACCTCAATCGAAGCATTTTGCTGGAGAGATTTCGCGGCTCGATACGCGGAGCTGGCATGGACAAGACGCGCATCCGACTGGCAGCGGAAATACCCGTGACCCGGTCGTGTCCATTTTCAAATGCCGGACCCAGCAAGGCGGACCCCTGGCCATTCCTGTTCAGTATCGTGGACGGCGATGCCACACTGTCTGACATGTCGATGGACATCATGCCGCGGGTTCCGGCGCGCGTCTATCTGTCGGATTGCGATGCCCCCGGCGGACCGAAGGCACTTCCCGCGCTGGCCGCCTTTGTTGGCGTATTCAGTTCCGACAGCAACCCGGCGCAACGTTCCACCCTGGAGCGATTGCGTCTGGTTGGCGGTGAAGGTGATTTTCACGGTCACAATGTCGTGCAGATGACCAACCACGAGGGCATTATCGGGAACCCACCCGGCTCACTGCACGACTACCCGGCCATTCCCGTCAACGGACGGCACCGCATTGTCGAATCCGTATTCGAGAACAGTGTCGTGGGTAATTCCGTACTCAACATGGCGAGCGGCGCGCGCGTGGTATTCGATGGAAACCGCATTCGAAACGTACGAGAGGGCTTCGAAGCCATCGACTCCGGCTGTCTGATCGTGTTTCGGAACAACCGCCTCACACAGGTGCACGACCTCGGCGTCCTGGCGGAGGACGGCTATTTCCATGCAAAGGCCGGTCTGCGCCTGAATCTGCCAACCCGGCTGGTCATCCAGGACAATGCCTTCCAACTGCAAGACGCCAGCGCCGCAGTCAGCCTGAAGGACTGGGGCAGCATCAAGGCCGATCGTCCGTTACTCAAGGCGAGCGTGACACGCAACACTTTCATGCTTGCCAATACGGCCTTTGGCGTATTGGCCTGGGGCCTGCAGCGGCCGGAAATATCGTGGAACCACCTGCGCGGCACGGTGGCCCGCGACGGCATTGCCCTGGGAACCCGGGCAAAGAGCGCCCACTGTGTGCTGGTCGGGAACGACCTCGGCGGGCTGTCCGCGGAGGGTACAGGCATTCGCCTGGGACGTTTTTCGTCCGGCTGCCGGGTGGCCATGCCGGAGGCCCTGGCCGGAATTCTGGATGAGACCGATGACCCGGACACGCCGGAATACGATGGCCGTAACACGATCTCTGTCGAGTGACCCGGGAGCCACGGGCCGTCCCGGAGGCGGGCCCGAGCGAATCAGGAGCAAATCTGGAGATTTTCCGAAGGAGAGATTTCCCATTTTCTCCTATCTCTTTGGGAGCCTTTGCAGGAAAGGCGACTCAAGGAGGATACGATCATGAAGACGAGATATTTCGTAGTGCTGGTTGTTGCAATGTTGTCGTTGCTGGCAGGCGGGGCTCGAGCGGGCACGCTGATCCCGCTGCCGCCAAGCGGGGATACCACGGGGGTCACCGACTCCGATGCGCTGCAGGCGGCTGTGGAAAACCAGGGGAGTCCCGTGGATATCCGCCTGGCGCCGGGAACGTATTACCTGAACAAGGCGATCCTGATGGCGAATTTTCATGGGTCGATTCGGGGCGCCGGCATGGACGACACCCTGATTCGACTCGCCGCCGAGATTCCCGTCAGCGACGCCTGCCCGGTCTGGCGGCGACCGCCCAGCAAGGCCGAACCCTGGCCCTATCTCTTCGAGGTCCTGGGCGGAGACGTAACCTTTTCCGATCTGGCAATGGACGCGATTCCCAGAGTGCCGGCGCATTTCTTCTACGGCGAATGCGATTCCGCGGGCGGACCGTTGGAGTTCGGTGTACTCGGCGGCTTCATCGGCGTCTTCAGTCCCGACAACAATCCGGCTCAGCGTTCATTGATCGAACGCGTAAGGCTCACCGGTGGCAACGGGGACCTGGCGGGCTTCAACGTCGTGCAAATGACCTATCACGAAGGGTTGGTGGGCACGCACTACAACATTGACAGCGGTAGCATGGGCATTCCACTCAACGGGGTACATGTCATCCGTGATTCGGACTTTTCCCATGGCATCGCGGGAAATTCGCTGGCCAACCTCGACAACAGTGCGAGTGTACTGGCCACGGGCAACCGCTATCACGACCTGCTGGAAGGGTTCGAATCTCTGGATGCGAATGGTCACGTAACCTTCCGTGGCAATACCGTGACCGACAGCCTTGGCGTCGGCATTCTGGCCGGTGACGGGTATTTTCACGCGATAGCCGGGGTGCCGCTGAATCATCCGACAGAGTTGATCGTCGAGAACAACCGTTTCGACATCGGCAACGGTTTTGCGGCGCTTGATCTCGAGGATTGGGCCACGATATTGGAAGGGACGCCGTTGCTTCGCGTCACGGCAAAGGGCAACACCTTCAGGCTGAAGGACTCGCAGTACGGCGTCGCTGGTTACGGTCTGCGAGACGCGCGGTTTCTTCACAACCGTCTCGAAGGCAATGTCTCCGGTGACGGATTTGCGCTGGGCCGGTCGTTTCCAGCCATGAGTTGCTCCCTTGTCGATAACGACACCACGGCGCTTGTGACGGGAGGCAGCGCCGTTCACCTGGGCGGCCTGAGCTCCGACTGCCTGGTGGTGATGGACAATGCCGACAACCAGGTCTACGACGAGACCGACGATCCGGGCACACCCGACTACGATGGGGCCAACACCGTCGTCAGCACGCATTGATCAAGCTGTTGCGGGTCCGGCCACGGCCGGGCCCGCCTGTTCTTTTGGACGGGAGCTCTACGTGGTTGACCGGATAACGGGACGTCGAACGACGCAGTATGCTTCGGACGTTTTCTCAATGGACGGGAAAGACGTTGCTCCAGCGGTGCTCTGGGCAGGGCGATCTGGAGCACGGATACCCTCAAGGAGCAGGTGTGATGAAAGGGATGTTCACAAGTCTGTTGTTCATGGCCGGACTGGCCGTCGGATTGCCCGCGATGGCCGCGGCTCCGACCGGCTGGTATGTCGGCGCGAACGGCGGACAATCGGACAGTGACCTGCGCGGGAGCGACATTGACATGGAACTCACCGCTGCCGGTTTCGTTTCGTCAACGTCGGTGGATCACACCGATATGGGCTACAAGGTATTCGGCGGATATCAGTTCAATCCATTCATTGCCGTCGAGGGCGGCTACGTGGATCTTGGCGAGAATTCCTTCACGACGGTTGTGACCAGCGCGCCCGTAGGCTTCATGACCGGAACCGCCACCGGCAAGTACAAGACCAGCGATGGCTTCTATCTGGATGCCGTGGGCATGGTGCCGATAGGCGAGCGATTCTCGTTGCTGGGGCGCTTGGGTGCCTACAGCATGCGGGTGAAACTTGATGTCTCGGGCCCAGCAGCTTCATTGTCTGACAGTTCCACCGACAGCGACCTGCATGCCGGTCTCGGCGGTGCGTGGCATATCACTGACAATTGGGAAGCACGCGCTGAGTTCGATCACTTCCGCAAGGTGGGCGATCCCGACGTGACCGGCGAAGCGGATGTGGATCTGTGGTCACTCGGTCTGGTATTTCGCTTCTGACTCGGCACTGCGACCGGTTGCACGCTGTCCCCGGATTCGCGTGCGACCGGCCGAGCGGTCCTCGTTTCGATCCGCGTTGATACCCGGCTCAGAAGTGGGCGCGTTGCAGTGCCCGTTCCAGTCGATCGCGGGTAAACCGCATGTCTTCACTCAGCTCCTGGAGTCTGCTCAGGCCTTCACGCGGCGGCTCCGGATACTCCGAGACATCCGCCCGCATCAGCATGACACGCAAGGTTTCCAGCATCTGCCGGTAATCGGAGTAGATGCGATCGAAAAGCTGGTCGGTCAGACCAACCCGCATGGTGATGATCCATCGGATCTGATTGCGAAGATCCGGGGGCAGGCCGAGGTTTTCGGCAACATCCTTGAGGTGCGCGGCCGTGCGCTTCCGCTGCGCGCCCAGATGCGACAATGTCTGCAAAGCGTCTGCGAGCTGCTGGCGGGCCGCGGCCCGGGACTCGCGTGTTTTCCAGACCGGCTTGGCCAGAAATTCGTCGATGCGATTCTGGTCGACGAACGCGCGCACCTTCCGGTTGAGTCGTGCGGACTCCAGCATGGCCGCATTGAACTCGAGCAAGGTGGGTTCGTAACGGCCGTAGTCGTAACGGTGTACCGCCGCGTTCATGTCGTATTCATACCCGGCGGCGTAGGTTTTCTGGGCCGCCTGCAGCGTGGCCACGAACAGGTCGCGGCGGGCCTGCTCGATTTGCCTGTCCTGCCCGCTGTTCTGCCACCAGAGCAGACCCATCCAGACGGCAACTGACAGGACCACCCAGAAAATCGGTTTCTTGTGCACGGCAGGTCCCTCCCCGACGCTGCGACGTCTTTGCGCCCTCGGGATTCAGCATAGACCAGCCGGCCGGCGCGTGAAACCGGCGGGCGGTGAGTACGCGAAGATACGCCGCACGGATTGTCGCTGGCAGACTTTTGCAGCCCATTCAGGCGTCGTCTCTAGTTCGGCGCTATTGCGCCCGCGCCCTTCAGGGGACAATATTTGCATCGCGAGTCACGAGTCGGGCGCGACAGATCAACGTATTCGGGGAATCGGCGTCGGGAATGTCGGTCCGTGCGTTGGTGACGGCCACGATAGTCGTTGCGACAGGAAAGGCAGGAACGAGGGGGCGGGATGAGAACCATCAAGGGCGGGAGCAGCGCGCTCGTCGTGATTGCCGGCGGCCTGGCCATCGCGGTGATCGATGCATTGAATGCGATGGCGTTCTGGGCCATTCGGGCGGATGTGCCGCCGCAGGTGATTCTCCAGAGTATCGCGGCGGGGCTGCTGGGGCCTGCGTCCTTGTCCGGGGGCGCGACTACCGCCTGGCTGGGCGCCGGGCTGCATCTATTCATGGCGATATGCATGGCAGGCGTTTACTGCCTGGCGGCTCGCCGCTGGCCGCTTATGTTGGAGCGGCCCGCGGCTTTCGGACTGCTTTATGGCGTACTCACCTGGTTGGTGATGAACTACGTAGTGGTACCACTTTCGCTTGCCCACGCGCCGCCATTCCAGGCCGCATGGTTTCTGGATGGTTTGCTGGTCCATCTTTTGGTGGTCGGACTCGGTCTGGCATTTCTGACGCGGTGGGCTGCGGGGATGTTGGGCGACAGTATACGGAGCACACCCGGAGCCTGACAGCTCGCAAGCCGGCGGCACGATCGGCGCTTTCTCGTGAAACGACTCACGCGGGCGCTTCCAATTCGGAAACCGCGGCAAGAAAATCGTTGCCGTATTTTTCCAGCTTGTACTGACCGACTCCGGGAAGTTCGGCCATCTCGGCCAGCGTTCGAGGCCGATGTTCCAGCATCGCCAGCAACGTGGCATCGTGGAATATGACAAACGGTGGCACGCCCTCGCTTTCGGCAATCTCCCGACGCCTGGCACGCAGGACCTCCCACCCGGCGGGGTCGCTGGCGGCCTCCGGTACCGCAGCCAGGCGTTTCTTCGGACCCTTCGCCGCTCCGACAATATCCTTGCGCACAGTGAGTCTTTCCTCGCCGCGGAGCAGCGGACGGCAGACCTCGGAGAGCCGCAGCCCGCCGTGGCCCTCGGGATCGGCCTCCAGATAGCCGCGCGCGAGCAACTGGCGCATCACCGACTGCCAGGTCTGCTTTGAATGCTCCTTGCCGATGCCGTAAGTACTCAGCCGGTGGTGCCGAAGGCGCTGGATGCGCTCACTTTCGCTGCCCATCAGGACGTCGATCACGTGTGCGGCGCCGAAGCGCTGGCCCGTGCGGTGGACACAGGAAAGCGCCATGCGCGCCGCCTCGGTCGCATCCCAGGTGTCAGGCGGGGTGCGGCAGTTGTCGCAGTTGCCGCAGTCGCGCGGATAGTTCTCGCCGAAATAGGCCAGCAGCCGTTTGCGGCGGCAGTCGACTTCCTCGCAATAGCCGAGCAGGGCTTCCAGCCGCACACGCTCCTGGCGCTTGTGCTGTTCGTCCGCCTCGGAATCCATAATCAGTTGGCGCAGGCGCACCACGTCCTGGAGACCGTAAATCAGCCAGGCCTCGGCCGGCAGACCATCCCGTCCGGCGCGCCCGGTTTCCTGGTAGTAGGCTTCCATGCTCTTGGGCAGATCGAGATGGACGACGAAACGCACGTCCGGCTTGTCGATGCCCATCCCGAAGGCGACGGTGGCCACCACCACCAGACCCTCCTCGCGAATGAACCGGTTCTGATGCAATTCGCGGGTCGCGCCGTCGAGACCGGCATGGTAGGGGATGGCCTCGATGCCCTTTTCGGTGAGCCAGTCGGCGATGGATTCGCAGCGCTTTCGCGACATGCAGTAGACGATGCCGGAATGGC
>JASFQN010000040.1:0-16260 GCA_050115425.1 Gammaproteobacteria bacterium
AGGTTGCGGGCGGCGGGTATGCCTTTTTACAATAAAGCCCGGCCGTGTTGGTGAGCGCACCGCACGGCCTTGTCATTCATCGGGGAGAAGTCCGAACATGTCCTGGAATGAACCCGGCAAGGGAAGCGATCCGTGGGGTGGTGGCGGCAAGCACCAGGGCCCGCCGGATCTCGACGAAATCGTCCGCAACATGCAACGCAAGCTAGGGGCATTGTTCGGCGGTGGTGGCGGTCGACGCGGGGGCGGCAACAGTGGGCTTGCCTGGCTGATTCCCGGAGTCGTCCTGGCATTCTGGCTGCTCAGCGGCGTCTATTCGGTGGACTCGGCTGAGCGGGGCGTGGTCCTGCGCTTTGGCAAGTTCGAGACGACCACGATGCCGGGCCTTCACTGGCACCTGCCCTGGCCAATCGAATCCCGCGAGCTGGTCAACGTCTCCCAGATCCAGCCCTTCTCGTACAAGACGCACATGCTCACCAAGGACCAGAACATCGTCCAGGTGGACATGGTCGTGCAGTACCGGGTGAAGGATCCCTACAAATATCTTTTCAATGTGCGCGATGCGGATCTGACGCTTAACGAGGTGGCGGAAAGTTCCATCCGCGAGGTGGTAGGCAAGCACGACACCGACTTCATCATTGGCAAGGGGCGTGAGCAGATCGCAAAGGAAACCGCCGACCTGATCCAGGCGACGCTGGGTGGCTACGATGCCGGCCTGGAAGTACTGTCGGTGAATCTGCAGAAGTCACAACTGCCCGACGAGGTCCAGGCCGCGGTGGAAGATGCCACCCGCGCCGGTGAGGACAAGGACCGGATCATCCACGAGGCGGAAACCTACGAGAACAGCGTGGTGCCCGAGGCACGCGGCAATGCGGCCCGCATTGTCCAGGAGGCGGAAGCCTACAAGCAGCAGGTGGTGGCGGACGCCACGGGCGAGAGTCAGCGTTTCACCGAACTCTTGAAGGCCTACCGCAAGTCCCCGAACGTGACCCGGCGACGCCTGTATCTGCAGACCATGGAAGAGGTGCTGGGCAACACGGCAACCGTGGTGGTGGATTCCAAGCAGGGCGGCAATATGTTCTACCTGCCGCTGGACAAGCTGCTGGAGAAACAGAAGCCGGCCGCCTCGAACTCACACAATCCCTCAGGCAAGAGCGGGAGCAAGCAGGGAGGTGGCAAATGAACCGGTGGCGCAATGTTGGCATCGCCCTGATCGTCCTTGCGATCATCGGCTTCTTCCTGTCCACTTTCATGGTGAACGAGCGTCAGTTGGCGGTTAAGTTCCGCTTCGGCCAGATACTGCGTTCCGACTACCAGCCGGGGCTGCACTTCAAGTGGCCGTTCGTCGACCGCGTACGCAAGTTCGACGGCCGGATCCTGACCCTGGACAACCGGCCTGAACAGTTCCTGACGGTGGACAAAAACTACGTCATGGTGGATTTCTTCGTGAAATACCAGATCAGTGACGTGGACACCTACTACCGTGCAACGGGCGGGCATGACAGCAACGCACAGCAGCGCCTGCTCGAAATCATCAAGAACGGCCTGCGCTCGGAGTTTGCTTCGCGGACGGTGCCGGAAGTGGTCACCGCGGAGCGGTCCGACATCATGGACACGATGACGGTGAATGCCAACAAGGCGGCCCGCCAGTTGGGCGTAACGATCGTCGATGTGCGGGTGAAGCGCATCGACCTGCCGGACAAGGTCAGTGAGTCGGTGTTCCAGCGCATGCGTACCGAACGCGAGCGGATTGCGGCGCAGAAGCGGGCGGAAGGCAAGGAGCGTGCGGAGGAAATTCGCTCCAAGGCCGACCGCGAGCGGACGGTGATTGTGGCCGATGCGCGGCAGAAGTCCGAGAAATTGCGTGGCGAGGGCGATGCCCAGGCCACCAATATCTATGCCAAGGCGTATCAGCAGGATCCGGAATTCTTCGACTTCTATCGCAGCCTGCAGGCCTATCGGAAGGGGCTGGGCAACGATAACAATGTGTTGGTGATTTCGCCGGACAGCGATTTCTTTCGCTACTTCCACAAGGAGGGGCGAGGCCGCCGCTGATGACAGTGGCGGATATTGGTCATGTGGCATGATCTGGCCACGGCGATTGCACTGGTCCTGATCCTGGAAGGTATCTATCCTTTTCTCGATCCGCGCGGGCTGCGGCGGGCAATGCTTTTGCTCGCCCGGCTCGACGACCGTGTGGTGCGTCTGGTCGGCCTGGCCAGCATGGCCATCGGACTGGTGGTGCTCTACACCCTGCATTGAACCGGACGTACCGGTAGCGCAGGGCATCCCGTGGGCGGCGACTGCCGCCCTGATGTTGTTCAACGAGGATACATTCGGACATGGGCAAGAACGTCGTCGTCATCGGTACCCAGTGGGGTGATGAAGGCAAAGGCAAGGTGGTCGATCTGCTCACCGATCGGGCGGCGGCGGTGACGCGTTTCCAGGGCGGTCACAATGCCGGCCATACGCTGGTTATCGATGGTGAGAAGACCATTCTGCGCCTGATTCCGTCAGGCATCCTGCGTGAGCACGTGCTTTGCCTGGTGGGAAATGGGGTGGTGCTTTCGCCGCCGGCCCTCATGGAAGAAATCCAGATGCTGGAAGACCGCGGCGTGCCGGCACGCGAGCGGTTGCGCATCAGTCCTGCCTGTCCGTTGATCCTGCCCTCGCACGTGGCGCTGGACAAGGCGCGGGAACAGGCCCGCGGTGCCTCGGCCATCGGTACCACCGGCCGCGGTATCGGGCCCGCCTACGAGGACAAGGTAGCGCGCCGGGCCGTGCGTCTGGCCGACCTGTTCCATCGCAAGCGATTCGCGGCGAAACTCGGTGAATTGCTCGACTATCACAACTTTGTGCTGCAAAAGTATTTCCAGGCGCCCGCCGTGGACTTCCAGCAGACCATGGAGGAATACCTGGCGCTGGGCGAGCAGATCGAACCCATGGTTGCGGACGTGACCGAGTTGCTGCATACCTTCCGTCAGGGCGGGGAAAGTGTGCTTTTCGAGGGCGCCCAGGGTGCGCTTCTCGACGTGGATCACGGAACTTATCCTTTCGTGACGTCCTCAAACACGACGGCTGGCGGTGCGCTGACGGGCACCGGCGTGGGTCCCGGCTATATCGATTACGTGCTGGGCATCGTCAAGGCCTACACCACGCGGGTTGGCAGCGGCCCCTTCCCGACGGAACTGTTCGACGAGATGGGCGAACATCTCGCGCGGCGCGGCCACGAGTTCGGTTCGGTCACGGGTCGCCCGCGGCGCTGCGGATGGTTCGACGCGGTATTCCTGCGCCGCTCCATCATCAACAGCAGCGTCTCGGGTCTGTGCATGACCAAACTGGATGTGCTCGACGGCCTGGACGTCATCCGCATCTGCGTTGGCTACCGGACATCCGGTGGCGAGACGGTAGTGGCACCGGTGGGTGCCGAGGGCTTCGCCGAGTGCGAGCCCGTCTATATCGATATGCCCGGCTGGAAGGCGTCTACCGTGGGCATCACGCGTTACGAGGATCTGCCGGAGAATGCACGCCGTTACCTGGAACGCATCGAAGAACTGGTCGGCGTACCCATCGACATCATTTCCACGGGCGCCGAGCGGGCCCACACGATCATCCTGCGGCATCCATTCGACTGACACGGCGCTTGATGGAGCGTTGACGTGAACGCCCTCATCGAGGCGGCGGAAACGCGCCTGCAGGGGCGGTGGGCCGCGGGCATCTTTCTCGGATTGCTGATCGCGGTTTATTTTCTTCCCCTTGGCCGCGCGCCGCTGGCCACGCCCGATGAAACACGATACGCGGAAATCGGCCGTGAAATGCTGACCTCGGGAGACTGGATTGTTCCGCATCTGGTCGGTTTGCGCTATTTCGAAAAGACCCCGCTGGGCTATTGGCTGATTGCCGGATCAATCAAGCTGTTCGGCGAGAGCGCGTTTGCCGTGCGGCTGCCTTCTGCGCTGGCCACTGTGCTGTCCGCACTCCTGCTGATCGGTTTCGCCCGTCGGGTGGTGGCGGATCGTAGCCGCGCCCTCGTGCTGGGCCTTGCGTATCTCACGACGCTTGAAGTCTTTTTCATCGGCACGTTCGCGGTGCTGGATGCGATGCTGACGCTGTTTTGCACCGCCGGGATAATCGCCGCATGGCATTCCGTGCGTGCCGTGAGCGGTGGCCGGAAAATGGCGCTGGCGGCCGGAATATGTTTCGGGCTGGCATTTCTGACCAAGGGCTTCGTGGCACTGGCCGTGTGCGGCCTGGTGCTGGTGCCGTGGCTCTGGTGGGAAGGGCGGATCGACTGGATCTGGCGGCGCGGCTGGCTGGCAGTCCTCGCCCTGCTGGCGACAAGTCTGCCCTGGTCGCTTGCGATTGCAGCCAGGGAGCCGGGCTTCTGGCCCTATTTTTTCTGGGTGGAGCACATCAAGCGCTTCTTCACTGGCAACGCGCAGCACCGCGCGCCGTTTTATTACTTTCTGGTGTCCCTGCCGGGCCTGGCCTTTCCATGGTTCAGCTTCGCACCTGCTGCCGTGTCCGGACTGCGCCGTGAAGGCGGACCGGTCTGGAATGCCGAGATGCGCTTGCTGGCGCTGTGGTGCACGCTGCCATTTCTGTTCTTTTCGCTGTCCAGCGGCAAGCTGGCAACGTACATTCTTCCCTGCCTTCCGCCACTCGTCATGCTGCTCGGCATCGGACTGCTTCGCTACCTGGACCGGCCGCAACGCGGTTGGTACCGATTCGGACTGGTGCTCAATGCGCTGGTGTTCGTGAGCATTCTGGTCGGTGTCGTCTGGGCCCAGGTATCGGGTGGCAAGGCGCAGCTCTACAGCTCGAACGTCACCACGGTGCTGCCTGTGCTGGCCGCCATTCTAGCCCTGATCGCGGCGGCGGTCGGCTGGCGGGCACGCCACGCCACAACGAGTTTCGCTGCGGCCATGTGCATGGTTGTGCCTCTCCAGTTCGTCATCCATTTCGCCATGCCCGAGCCCGGCGTGAAGCACAACGCGCCGGGCCCTCTGCTGGAACGTTTTGCAGACCGCGTGGGGCCCGACACGGTGCTCGTGTCCGACGCCTCGGTGGCGCGGGCGGTGGCCTGGTATTACCGGCGTACGGACATCTACCTGACCGGTCGAAAGGGCGAGATGGCCTACGGGCTGGATTATCCGGATGCGGCTTCCCGCTATTTGGATCCGGAGGCCTTTCCGGCAGAATTCCGCCAGGCAGTGGATGGGCACCCATTGCTCGTGTTCTGCGACGGTGTGTGCGCCCCGGCCTTGCTCAGGCAACTGCCACAGGGCGCCCAACGGCATCGCTACGGGCGTTTTGTCCTGTGGTGGGTTCCACGGCACACGTCGGCAATCCGCTAGCGCGGGTCGCCGCAAGGGCGGCTCAGAAACCGTCGGGGAAAGACAAGGATGGTGCCGAGGAGAGGACTTGAACCTCCACGGGGTTACCCCCACTAGCACCTGAAGCTAGCGCGTCTACCAATTCCGCCACCTCGGCATTCCTGGGACCCGTGTTCACGCTTCCCGGGAAGGCGCGCACTTTAACCACTGCCGCTGCGCTTGTCAACGGATTGAGAGGGCGCCTCGCTCACGCTCATCGGCGCGGGGAGGCCGCGATATCGACGAACGATCTGCTGGCAATCAACCCGATTGACGCGGACAATGGGAAGCCTATGACACAACAACGACGGAAAAAGCGCCAGGGGCGGTCCCGGGACCCGCAGGCCGAGCGCGAGGCGCGGCGCTACGAGCGGCCGATTCCCAGCCGCGAGCTCATTCTCCAGCGGCTTGAGAAACATGATCGTCCGATGGGCTTCGAGGCCATCGCCCGGGATCTCGGTCTTCGCGAAGCGGTGGACCGCGATGCGCTCGAGCGGCGCCTGGGCGCGATGGTTCGGGACGGCCAGCTGATCCGCAACCGCCGCGACGACTTCTGCCTCGCCGAGCGTGTCGGCGTGGTGACAGGGAGTGTGATCGGTCACCGGGACGGTTTCGGCTTTCTGTCTCCGGAAGACGGTGGTGAGGATGTCTTTCTCTCGCCCCGGCAGATGCGCTCCCTGATGCACAACGACCGCGCCGCTGTCCGTGTTCGTCGGACCCGGGACGGGCGCCTCGAGGGATCGCTCGTCGATGTTCTGGAGCGCAATACCCACGAGCTGGTCGGGCGCTACATCGAGGAACAGGGCATCGGCTTCGTTATTCCCGACAACTCTCGTTACAGCCAGGATGTGCTCGTTCCGGCTGGTCAGCGTGGCGAGGCGCGCGCGGGGCAGATAGTGGAGGTCGAGATCATCGAGCAGCCGGACCGCCGCACCCAGCCGCTGGGGCGGGTGATCCGCGTGCTGGGCGAGCATCGTGCACCCGGGATGGAAGTTGAGATCGCGATTGCCTCCCACGGTCTCCCGCATGGCTTCGGGTCGGGCGTGCACAGTGAGGTCGCGGGTTTGTCGGAACAGGTACCGGAAGCGGCCAAGCGCGGTCGTGAGGACTTGCGCGAATTGCCGTTGGTTACCATTGACGGTGCCGATGCCCGCGATTTCGACGACGCCGTGTTCTGCGAGCGCCGGGGCGAGGGCTGGCGCCTGATCGTGGCGATTGCCGATGTGTCGCATTATGTCGTCCCGGACACGGCGCTGGACGCAGAAGCCCGGGAACGGGGCACGTCGGTGTATTTCCCCGACCGGGTGATTCCCATGCTCCCCGAGGTGCTCTCCAACGGCCTGTGTTCACTCAATCCGGAAGTGGACCGGCTGTGCATGGCCTGTGAAATGCAGGTGGACGCCCGCGGCAAGGTGATCCGCTCGCGGTTTCTGGAAGGTGTCATGCGCTCCCATGCGCGGCTGACCTACGACGAAGTGGCCGAGATCGTCGTGGATGGCAAGGTCGAGGCGCGACGCAGGCGCGAGCCACTGGTCGCCCACCTGGACCATCTGTACGAACTCTACAAGGTGCTGGCGGGTGCGCGCCGGCGGCGTGGTGCGATCGACTTTGACAGCGTGGAGACCAGAATCGAGTTCGGGCCGGCGCCGGAACGCGAAGTTCGCCGCATCGTACCGCTGGAGCGCAATGATGCACACAAGCTGATCGAGGAATGCATGATCGCGGCCAATGTGGAAGCCGCCCGCTTTCTGAAACGCAAGCGCGTGCCCACGCTCTTCCGGATACACGAAGGGCCGGATCCGGACAAGCTCGATGATCTGCGCGACTTTCTCGGGCAACTCGGCATCAGTATGGGTGGCGGTGACAAGCCCCAGGCTCGAACCTATGCCCGGGTGCTGCGCGACATCCAGGGCCGCGAGGACAAGCGCCTGATCGAGACGGTGATGCTGCGGTCCCTGTCGCAGGCCGTCTACAGTCCGGAGGATGCCGGACATTTCGGTCTTGCCCATGACACCTATCTGCATTTCACATCGCCGATCCGCCGGTATCCGGATCTCCTGGTCCATCGTGGTATCCGGCATATCCTGCGCGGTGGAAAGCCACGGGAATTCGACTATTCACGCCCGGAAATGGAACGCCTCGGCCACCATTGTTCGATGGTTGAACGCCGAGCGGACGAGGCCACCCGCGATGCCGAGGCCTGGTTGAAATGTGAGTTCATGCAGGACAAGGTCGGCCAGGAATTCGATGGCGTGATTACCGGCGTGACATCCTTCGGCCTGTTCGTGGCGCTGGCCGAATCCTTCGTGGAAGGCCTGGTGCATGTCACCTCGCTCAGCAACGATTATTACCAGCACGATGCGGTGAGCCATTCGCTGATCGGCCAGCGCGGCGGCCTGGTCTATCGGTTGGCGGATCATGTCCGGGTGCGGGTGGTCCGTGTGGACATGGAAGAGCGCAAGATCGATTTCGAGATGGTCCAGGGCCCGGACCGGCCCAGGGGCGGCAAGGGCCGCCGCAGAAAGGGCCGCAAATGAAGGGCGAGTGGGTCTTCGGCGTCCATGCGGTGACGGCGCTGCTGGAAAGCGGTGGTGAAGTGGAGCAGTTGTGGTTTCTCGAAGGGCGGCGTGACCGGCGCCTGCAGGTCCTGGCCGAGCTTGCGGCAGGCGCCGGCATCGCCATTCGCCGCGTGACCCGTCTTGAGCTGGATCAGATTGCCGGCGGAGGCCGGCACCAGGGGGTGGCTGCGCGTGCCGTCGCCGGGCAGGCACGTGACGAGGACTGGCTGGAGGCTTTCCTGGCCCAGCCCCCCGGGACGCCCTTCCTGTTGATTCTCGACAGTGTTCAGGACCCCCACAATCTGGGTGCCTGCCTGCGTTCGGCCAACGCCGCGGGCATTCAGGCGGTCATCGTGCCCAGGGACCGCGCGGCCGGTCTCTCGCCCACGGTCCGCAAGGTGGCCTGTGGTGCGGCCGAGGCCACCCCGTTGGTCACCGTGACCAATCTGGCCCGCACGCTGCGCCGGCTCAGGGAGGCGGGTGTCTGGCTGGTGGGCCTGGCCGGCGAGGCCGATCAGTCGCTTTACGATATCGACCTGAGCGGGCCGCTGGGCCTGGTGCTCGGTGCCGAGGGGGAGGGCATGCGTCGATTGACCCGCGAGCACTGCGACTTTCTCGCCTCCCTGCCGATGTGTGGCAGTGTCGCCAGCCTGAATGTGTCGGTAGCCGCCGGCATCTGCCTTTATGAGGCCTTGCGCCAGCGCCAGGCAGAGTAAGCGGCATTGCGCGGATCACGCGCTCTCAGTATCATACGCGGTTTACTGGCGCCTGCCGGGCGCCGCTCCTTGCCTCACCGGGGGTCCGGGAGGCTGTTCAATCCGAAAGGAGAGTTTCGATGCGGCATTATGAAATCGTGTTTCTGGTCCATCCCGACCAGAGCGACCAGGTCAATGCGATGATCGAGCGCTACCGTTCCATCATCGAAGCCGGCGAAGGCAAGATCCATCGCCTGGAGGACTGGGGTCGCCGGCAGCTTGCCTATCCCATCAACAAGATTCACAAGGCGCATTATGTGCTGATGAACATCGAAAGCACCAAGGAAGTGCTGGATGAGATCATCGGCGCCTTCCGATTCAATGACGCCGTGCTGCGCCACATGGTGATCAACCGTCACAAGGCCGATACCGAGCCGTCACCGCTCGCCAAGAGCCGCGACGAGAATCGGGACGACGAGCGCGAAGAGCGCCGCTCGCGCGGCAGCGACGACAGCCGCAGCCAGCGCGAGGAGTCCGGTCGCGACGATGAGTCCGAGTCCCAGTCGGGTTCCGATGACGAGAATGCCGCCTGACCGCATGTCGGTCGAAGTGCGTTCCGTTTTCAACGAATTTCAGAGGTAGGCAACAATGTCCCGTTTTTTCCGTCGTAGAAAATATTGCCGGTTCACCGCCGAGGGCGTGGAAGAGATTGATTACAAGGATCTCAACACCCTGAAGAACTACATCACCGAGACCGGCAAGATCGTGCCCAGCCGGATTACCGGCACGCGCTCGTTCTACCAGCGTCAGTTGTCGACGGCGATCAAGCGCGCCCGTTTCCTCGCGCTGCTGCCCTACACCGACAAGCATTCCTGAGGGTAGGCGCCCGCGGCGCCTGCACGCAGTGAAGGATTTTGTCGCCTGGCTGATGGGCGCCCGTTGGCGCGCCATCGTTCTGGCCGCCTTGCTGGGCCTGGTCAGCTGGCTACAGCCCTTCAGCGGTGGCGTGGTGGCTCTGGTGGCCCTGCGGCTGGGGTGGCTGGAAGGCGCGGTGGTGGCGGCCGGTGCCAGCCTGCTGGCGCTTCTGGCCGGCTGGCTGTCAGGCGTGGGACCGGTGTTCGCGCTTTCGCCCCTGCTGGGCGTATGGCTGCCGGCGCTGGCTCTGGCACTGGTGCTGCGCCGGAGTCACTCACTGGCGCTGATGATCCAGGTGGCCACGGGTGTGGCGATTGCGGGTCTCGCCGCCTATTACATAATAGTCGACGAGCCGGTAGCGCCGGTCCAGGCGTGGCTGCAGGCCAACCTGGTGCCGCTGATGACCCGGATCGGCGGCGAGGCGGCGGTTCCCAGTGCGGACCGACTCGAGGCCATGGCCCGGCTTACGCCCGGCATGCTGGCGGCGGGAATGATTCTCTTCGCCACGCTTGCGGTCCTGATCGGACGTTGGTGGCAGGCCGCACTGGCCAACCCGGGCGGCTTTCGCCACGATTTCCATCGGCTGACGAACGGCCGGGTGGCGACGCTGGCGGCGTCGGTGCTTTTCGTGGGCGCCTTGCTGACCAGCAACCTGTGGCTGGACAATGCCGCGCTGGCGCTGCTGGTGATGTTCATGTACCAGGGTCTGGCGGTGTTGCACGGCGTGATCGGCATGCGGCGGATGCATCGTGGCTGGTTGGTTGCCGTGTACTCGCTGATGGTCCTGGTGCCGCTGCAACTGGTGTCGGTGGCGGCCATCGTCGGCTTGCTGGACAATTGGCTGCATTTCCGCCGTCTGGTGGCGGCGAATGTGAAATGACGCCGGCTGTGGCCGGCACGGGTAAGGAATTTTGGACTGACCTGATCAGCAGGTGATATGCGATGAACGTTATTTTGCTTCAGAAGGTGGAAAACCTCGGCGGCCTGGGTGACCAGGTCAAGGTGAAGGCCGGCTACGGTCGCAACTTCCTGATTCCGCAGGGTAAGGCCGTGCCGGCAACGGCAGCCAACGTGGCTGAATTCGAGGCACGCCGGGCGGAACTGGAAAAGGAGGCCGCCGAAGCGCTGGCAGCCGCCGAGAGCCGCAAGGCGCAGATCGAGGCACTGAGCATTTCGATCACGGCCAAGTCGGGCACGGAAGGCAAGCTGTTCGGTTCGGTGGGCACGGTGGATATCGCCGAGGCGGTCAACCAGGCCGGCGTGGCAGTCGAGCGCCGCGAAGTGCGCCTTCCGGAAGGCCCGATCCGCGTTGCCGGCGAGCACGAAGTGGAATTCCATCTGCATAGCGACGTCAATGCGACGCTCACCGTCACGGTGGTGGGCGAAGAGAGCTGACGCCCCGTTGACAGGATTGCGCAAGCCGGCGTTCCGGCTTGCGCGGACTTTGCCATCTGCCGTAGATTCGAAGTATGGCTGTGAATCTGCGGCGGCAGGCGTACGGGGAGTTGCATGGCGGGCGCAATCAAGAGTCTGGAACACGATCTCACCGGGCCGGAGTCGGTCCGCGTACCCCCGCATTCCGTCGAGGCCGAGCAGGCCGTGCTCGGTGGTCTCATGCTGGACAACAGCTCCTGGGACCAGGTGGCCGACCGGCTCACCGAGGATGACTTCTACCGCCACGATCACAAGCTGATCTTTCGCGCAATTACCCACCTGGCGGAACGCAGCCAGCCGTGTGATGCGGTCACCCTTGCCGAATGGCTGGAGGGTCAGTCGCTGCTCGAGGATGCGGGGGGGCTGCAATATCTGGGCACACTCGCCCGCGAAACCCCAAGCGCGTCAAACGTCAAGGCTTATGCCGACATCGTCCGCGAGCGTTCCGTGCTCCGCCAGCTTATTCGCACGGGCGGCGAGATCGCCAACAGCGCCTTTGCGCCGGAAGGCCGATCCACGGCGGAGTTGCTGGAATCAGCCGAACAGCAGGTTTTCAAGATTGCCGAACAGGGCAATCGCGGGAGGCGCGGCTTTCAGGGCATCCGGCACCTGCTGACCCAGGCAGTGGATCGCATTGATGCCCTTTTTCACGCCAACAGCAGTATCACCGGCCTTTCCACGGGGCTTTCCGAATTCGACGAAAAGACCGCCGGTCTGCAGAAGGGCGATCTGATCATCGTCGCCGGCCGTCCGTCCATGGGCAAGACCAGTTTCGCGATGAACATGGCTGAACATGCCGCCATTCGTGACAAGGTGCCCACCGCGGTGTTCAGCATGGAAATGTCCGGCGAGCAGCTGGCCATGCGCATGATCTCGTCGCTGGGCCGCATTGATCAGTCCAAGATTCGCACTGGCAAGCTGGATGACGATGACTGGCCGCGGATTACCTCGGCCGTGACCCTCATGTCGGAAGCGCCGATGTTCATTGACGACACCCCGGCGCTCACGCCTTCGGAAATTCGCGCACGCGCGCGCCGCCTCAAGCGGGAACACGGCCTCGGGCTGGTGGTGGTCGACTACCTGCAGCTCATGCAGATTGCGGGCAATACCGAGAATCGGGCCACCGAGATTTCGGAAATCTCGCGCGGGCTGAAGTCGCTGGCCAAGGAACTCGAGGTTCCGGTGATCGCCCTGTCGCAGCTCAACCGTAATCTCGAACAGCGGCCGAACAAGCGGCCGGTCATGTCCGACCTGCGCGAGTCCGGCAGTATCGAACAGGATGCCGACGTCATCGTCTTCATCTATCGCGATGAGGTCTACAACGACGACAGCCCCGACAAGGGCACCGCCGAAATCATTATCGGCAAGCAGCGTAATGGTCCTACGGGGACCGTGCGGGCCACGTTCCTTGGTCGCTATACGCGCTTTGAGAATTACATCGGCGAGCAGTTCGACGACGAGGGTTTTGCATGACGCGACCCGCCAGGGCGGTCATCAGTGTCCAGGCCCTCAAGCATAATCTTCGCCAGGTGCGTCGCCTGGCGCCGCACAGCCGGGTCATGGCCTGCATCAAGGCCAATGGTTACGGCCATGGCATCGAACCCGTTTCCCGCGCTCTCGCCGAGACTGACGCCTTCGCCGTCGCCTGCTTGGAGGAAGGCCTGGCGGTCCGCGAGGCGGGCTTGTCGAATCCGGTGGTGCTGCTGGAAGGCGTGTTCGCGGGCGCCGAGCTTCCGCGCGCCATGGAGCAGGATTTCCGGATCGTGGTGCACAGCGACTGGCAGATGGACATGCTTGAGTCGGAGGGCCACGGCCCGGTGGATGCCTGGCTCAAGATCGATACCGGCATGAGTCGCCTGGGATTCCGCCCGGAAAAGGCGCGCGTGGCGTACGAGCGCCTCGCTGCCTGCGCGCAGGTACGCCAGCCGCCGGCCCTGATGACCCACCTGGCCAGCGCCGACTACCGCACCGACGACAAGACGACACGGCAGCTCGAACTCTTTGACGCCATCACTCGCGACCTGCCCGGCGAGCGAAGCATTGCCAATTCCGCCGGCATCCTGGCCTGGCCGGACAGTCATGCCGACTGGGTACGTCCGGGAATCATGCTTTACGGCGTGTCGCCGTTTGGTGAACGCAATGGTGAGGCGCTGGGTCTGTGTCCCGCGATGCGGGTGGAAACCCAACTGATCGCGGTGAAGCGCCTGCGCCGAGGCGAGACTGTGGGCTATGGCGGCGACTGGGTGTCTCCTCGTGACACTACGCTGGGCGTGGCCGCGATTGGATACGGCGATGGCTATCCGCGCCATGCACCCAGCGGTACGCCAGTACTCGTCGGCGGGCGCCGGGTGCCACTGGTGGGGCGTGTTTCCATGGACATGATCACCGTGGACCTGGGGCCCGATGCCACCGAACAACCCGGCGAGCGTGTTGTCCTGTGGGGCGAAGGCGTCGCGGTGGAAGAGGTGGCCCGTGCCTCGGGTACCATTGGCTACGAACTGCTCTGCGGCGTGACCCAGCGCGTCCGATTCGACGTCCAGGAATAGGGATCTCGGGTGGCATGCCCGGCGCTCCCGTGCAACAGCAGGTTCCGTCAGTGTCGGAGCAGCACCTTGTTCTTCAGAAGCTGCTCGCGCGAGGTGTTGACGCAGTTGCGGCAGGGGTCCCTGAGGGCCGAATTGGTGCCCCGCGTTTCCTTAATTCCGGAATGGAGCGGCCGTGCCCGTTGCCGGCTCTCACAGCGGAAAATCGCTCCGGCCCGCGAATGGTCGGAATCCAGGGGCTTCGGGCCACGCGCAGGGAGCTGTTTTGGCAGGTGGGCGCAGACTCCCGGCGACATCCTGGTACGAGCGCTTCTCGATGCCGACGGCTGGCCAGGGAGCGGTCATCACGCACACGCTCCATCTCAATCGAGATAGAACCCCATCTTCACGCCAGCCAGCTCGATGACGTCGTTGTCCTGGAGCTGCTGAGCCTGGGCGCCGATCGGTTCTCCATTGACCACCGGCGGAGTCTTGCCTTCGCCGGATTCCACGGCCACCACGAAGAAGCCGTCGGCACGTCGCGTGATGGCGGCGACCTGGATGCCGGGCCGGCCCAGCGTGGTGAGCGCCTTGTTGAGTTCCAGCTCCTTGCCCGCATGCGGACCACTCAGCACCTGCAGCTTGGCCTTGGGCAGCCCTTTCGCCTTGCCCTCGCCAATCCCGGCCTCGCCGCCGGCTTCTTCGATGGCCTTGTTGACCTTGTCCAGTGACGGCGCACCGGGTTGGCCGACGGCACCCGGGCGAATCACCATGGTCTTTTCAAAGTCTTCGGCTTCGTCACCGGCGCCGGCATCGTCGCGGAGGTAGCGAAGCTGGTGCTTGCCCACGGTGACCACATCGCCGCTTTGCAGAGCGTGTTTCTTGATGAGCTTGCCGTTGACGTAGGTGCCGTTGGTGCTGTTGAGGTCCTCAAGGAACGAATCGTTGAGGATGTTGATGATCAGAGCGTGATGGCCGCTGACCGCCAGGTTGTCGATATGGATATCGTTATCCGGCAGGCGGCCGATGGTCAGACGCTCCTTGTCCATTTCGTATTCGGCCTGGACGGATCCGTCCAGACTCAGTATCAGCTTGCCCATCTCTGCCCCTCGATATCTTGGTTATGCAAACCAGTCGACAATGCGGGTAAACCAGCCCTTTCGCGCTTCGAATGGCTTGTTTGCCCGGGCCAGAATGACCGAGACGTTGTCCCGCCCTCCATTGTCATTGGCGAGCTGCACGAGTCTCTCAGCGGCCCGCTCCAGATTATCACCAAACGTGGTGAGCGTTAAGTGGATGTCTTCGTCTTCCACCATGTCACACAGCCCATCGGAACACAGCAGGTAGATGTCGCCGGTGAGCACGATATCTTCCTGTACATCTACCTGCACCGAGGGTTCGATGCCCAGTGCACGCGTCACAAGATTGCGGTTCAGGGACTGGCGTGCCTCCTCGGGTGTGTAGAATCCGCGCGAGACCAGTTCCTGCAACAATGAATGATCCAGGGTCACTTGCTCGAATGTGCCGTCGCGCAAACGATAGAGACGCGAGTCGCCGACATGGGCGATCGACACCCGGTTGTCGTAGTACAGGCACGCCACGATTGTGGTGCCCATCCCCTCGCACTGCGGCTGACTGCGCGCGGTCTGGTGAATGATGCCATTGGCCTGCTCGATGGCCGTTCGCAGCAGGTTGCTTTCCAGTGTGAAGGTGTCGTCCGGATCGGATTGTTTACGGCGCAGGCCCTTGATGCCATCGGATACGTTTTCGCGCACCGTCTGCACCGCGATGGCGCTGGCCACTTCACCGGCCTTGTAACCGCCCATGCCGTCGGCCAATACCACCAGGCCGCAGTCAAGGTCGGTACCGATGGCGTCTTCGTTGTGGGGGCGTACGCGCCCCGTATCGGTCAGGCCGACGAAATCCACCTTTCCTTTAAGGCTCATCAGGTGCTCTCTTCATCCCTGGGAAAGTTTGCTGGCGCAGGTACGAATGTCCTCGGCCAGCTCGGCGCCTTTCTGGTAGCGGTTGTCCGCTTCCTTGTGCAGGACCCGGTCAATGATCGCTTCCAGGCAGTCCGGCAGGTCGGGGCGTGCCACCAGTACGCGCGGATGAGGTTCGTTGGCGATCTTGTACATCAGCGTCGCCATGGAATCCGCCTGGAACGGCAGCTTGCCGGTCAGCATCTGGTACATTGTCACGCCCAGCGAGAACAGATCGGAGCGTCCGTCCACTTTCTTGCCGGAGAGCTGTTCCGGCGACATGTAGGACGGGGTGCCGAGCACCATGCCCGTCTTGGTCTTGCTGGAATCGGTGATGCGGGCAATACCGAAGTCGGTGATCTTCACGCCACCGCTTTCCGGTTCGTACATGATGTTGGCCGGCTTGATGTCCCGATGGACGACATTTTGCGCATGCGCGTAATCCAGCGCGTCGGCGGAACGTGCCATTATGTCGAGCACCTTGTCCACCGGCAGCAGCGTGTCGCCCTTGCAGTAACCGGTCAGGTCCTTGCCCTTGAGGAATTCCATGGCAATGTAGGCGAGGTCGTGTTCCTCGCCGGCATCGAAGATAGTCACGATATTGGGGTGGTTGAGCCGGCCGGCCGTTTCCGCCTCGCGGAAGAAGCGCTGTTTCACATCATCCAGTTCGTCGGCTTCGAATTCCTGCGAGAGCGCCATGGTCTTGATGGCCACGACGCGATTGATCTTGGGGTCGCGACCCAGGTAGACGACACCCATGGCCCCTTTGCCCAATTCCTTTT
>JASFQN010000041.1:0-16257 GCA_050115425.1 Gammaproteobacteria bacterium
TTCATGAACAAGCGCTTCATCCTCGTCATTCTGCTCACTCTGTGTGTACCAGCCGGCAGCATTGCCGCGGCACCCGCCGATTTCAGTGCGGATTTCGTCCAGACCCGCAGTCTGCCCGGATTCGACGTGCCGCTGGTGAGCCACGGCCGGGTTCACTTCGACCGGGAGGGCACGCTGCAATGGACGGTGACCCGTCCGTATCACTACACATTCGAGATGGCCGGCGAGCAGATACACGAGACGCTGCCGGATGGCAGCCAACGCAGCCTGGCCGCCGAAAAGACCCCCTGGCTGGCCACCGTGCAGCATGTGTTCCGGGCCGCACTGACCGGCGACCGGACCACGCTGTCCGACTATTTCCGGATTCACGAAGCGGGCAACAAGCTGGTGCTGGACCCGCTTGCGGACAGCCTCAAGGGACACATCACACGGATTACGGTTGTGGATCCGGACCTGCCGCAGCGTATCACCATCGACGAAGCCGGCGGAGGCTCAATCGACATCCGCTTTGAACACGTCCGGAAAACAGGCGGGGCCTCGTGAGCATGAGGCGGTGGCTGCGTGTGGCTATCTGGCTGGGGATGCTCGCCCTGCTGGGCGCCGCGGCGATTGCCCGCGTCCATCATGCTGCGCCGGTGCAGACGGACCTTATTGATCTGCTGCCCGCCGACCAGCAGCAGTCGCTGATTCAAGAAGCTGTCAGCCGGAACCGGCAGACGTTCACCCGGCAGGTGCTGGTGCTCATCAGCGGGCCGGACTCTGCCCATGTCGTTGCGGCGGCGCAGCGGGCGCTGAACGCCCTGCGCAAGAACGGCCTCAGCCCGGCAAGCACGGGAGACGTCCAGGCGCTTGCCGATGTCTATCGCCACCATCGCTATGCGCTTCTCGGCAAGTCTGCCGCCAGACATTTCACGCCGGAGCGGCTGGCTGCGGAAACCGCGGCCAACCTCGGCAGTCCGGGCACACTGCTGTTGCCGCCGTCCGAAGATCCCGGCGGCGACCTGACTCGCTTTCTGAGTGCACTGCCGCAGGCCTTTCCCGGCTTCACGCCACAGGGCGATTTGTTCGTCAAGCGTGGGCCGCATCGCACCGAGGTATTGCTCTCGCTGCATCTCGACCGCTCGGGATTTGGTGAGGCCGGACCCGCGGAAGCAAAAATGGGCATCGAGGCCGCCCGCGCCAGCGTGGCCGCCGACTGTGCGGCCTGCCGTCTGCTGGCAACCGGAGCGCCGCTTTTCGCCAGCGCCGCCCAGACAGAGGGCCGCACGGAGGTCGGGCTGTTGTCGGGGGCCTCGCTGTTGATCATCGTGTTGCTGCTGCTGGCCGTGTTCCACCACCCGCGGCCGCTGCTGATGGTCGGCATCTGCCTGCTCGCCTCGGTGATCGCCGCAAGTGCCTCGGTCATCATCCTTTTCGGCCAGATTCATCTGATCACGCTGGTCTGTGGCACGACCCTGCTGGGCATTTCCGTGGATTACGCTTTCCATTATCTGGCGCAACTGCGTTTTGGCGTAACCGCCGACCCGTGGCGCGCGATGCGCATCATTCGCCCGGGATTGGTGCTGGGACTGGTCACCAGTCTGCTGGCGTTCGCGTTCCTGCTGGGTGCGGGTTTTCCGGCTCTGTCGCAGATCGCCGTATTTTCCGGGGGGGGCCTGCTGGCGGCGTACACCACCGTCGAAGCCGTGTTCCCCGTACTCGCGCGCGCTTCAGCGCGCCCGCGCGGACCCGGCCGGCTGGCCGCCATGCGACTGCCGGGTCGCTGGCGCTGGCTGGTGCCGCTGGCATTGCTGTTGGTCGGGCTGGCCGGACTGACCCGGATCCATGCCGATGACGACATCCGGGAGTTGCAGAATTTCCCGGCCGGGCTGCTCCATCAGGACCGGTCTGTACGCGAAACGATTGGCCGGCCCGGCACGCCGGGATTCTTCCTGGTCACCGGCGCCAATGTCGATGCCATGCTGGCAGCGGAGGCGCGCCTGCGCGCGACCGTCCCGGAACTCGTGGGACTGGCGCGTTTCGTGCCACCAAAGGCGGATCAGGTCGCCAGCCTTGCAGCATGGCGCCGCGTACTCGCCAATCCCGAGCGGCTGACGCGCGCATTCGTCGACTATGGACTGCCCGCGAGTCTGGCCGCCGCGATCCGCAAGGCATGGCTTGCCAGCGACCGGACACTCCTCGACCCCTCGACCGCGTTCCGCGCTGCGCCCGGCCTGCGTCGCTTCCTGATCGGGCACGGGAACGATATGGCACTGCTCGCGGTGCCCCGCGGCAATGCATTGACCCGGGCCCGGCTCAAATCACTGGCCCGTGCGAACCGGAACGTCCAGTTCATTGCCCCGGTAGAGCGCCTGGGCGAGACCTTCGGGCGGATCAGGCGCCACGCCATCGTCTGGGTGGGCATCGGTTACCTGCTGATCGCCGCGCTCCTGCTGCTGCGCTATGGCCTGGCCGGGGCGGCACGAGTGATTCTTCCGCCGGTCGTTTCGGTGATCGTCGCGCTTGGGCTGCTGGGCTGGCTCGGCATGGCGGTCAATGTATTCGTGGTAATGGCCCTGATCCTGGTGTTGGGCATCGGCGTGGACTACACGATTTTCCTGCGCGAGTCGGGCGGCAGGGAAGCGGCAACGCGGGTTGCCGTGCTTCTCTCCGCGGCAACCACCACTGCGGCGTTCGGTCTGCTCGCGCTGAGTCGCATCCCCGCATTGCAGGCCTTCGGACTGACCATTCTCGCCGGTATCCTGGTGGCCTTCCTGACCGCACCGCTGGCGGTGGGGCGATCGTCATGAAAAGGCTGGCAGTCTGCGCCCTGCTGCTGCTGGCCGGCGCCGCTGGCTGCGCCTCCGTGCGCCCGGACAATGATCGCTGTGCGGACTTCGGCCCGGGCGGCCGACTCTGCCTCTTGCCACCGGCTGACCTGCCGACTGTCAGTCTCACGCACCTGGTCAGACTGTCGAAACCCGATGCCCAGGAGATTTTCATCGGCCGCGTTCGCGCGAATGGAAAGCATCTGCGTATCGCCGCCACCAGCCTGTTCGGGCCGGATCTCTTCACGGTGGGCTACGATGGCGAGCGGATCGCGCGCCAAGGCGGTGATCCGCGGCTGCGTCCGGTCTACCTGCTCGCAGTCATGGAATTCATTTTCGCTCCGGCCGAACGGCTCAGGCCGGCACTGCACGGCTTGCGACTGAGCGCCAGCAACCCGAGCGGCCGCTGCCTGGAAAATCATCAGACCAAGGTCCTGTGTGTGCACAGCGACGGAAAGCCTTTGCGCGACGCCCGGCTGGAGATCGTGATGCCACCCTCGAAGATCACAATGACACTCACCCCCATGCAGCCATCCACCCGGAACGGTGCCACGCGATGAACACGGTGTATCTGAATACGCTTGGCATCACCAATGCCCTGGGCAGAGACCGGGAGAGCGTGTACAGCGGCCTGCTGGCGGGCAGGACGGACGGCATGGTGGCCCGCCGCGGATGGGTGCCGGGCCGCACGGTCACCGTCGGCGAAGTCACCACCGACGCCCGCAACGTGAGCCATGTGCCCACGCCCTACTGCAGCCGCAACAACCGGCTGCTCGAAGCCGCGGTGCGCCAGATCGAGCCGGCAATCCGCGCGACCATCAGGCGCTTCGGCGCCCAGCGCGTTGCCATTGTCCTGGGAACCAGCACGTCCGGCATCGCCGAAGGCGAAGAGGCGATTCGGTGGCACCAGGCCCGAGGCCGCCTGCCGGAGACATACGACTATCGCCAGCAGGAACTTTCCGGCCCGTCCGAATATCTCCGCCGTCGCCTGGGCACGGAAGGTCCGGCCTGGACGGTTTCCACCGCATGCACGTCCAGCGCCAAGGCGCTGGCCTCCGCCCGTCGGCTACTCCGCATGGGCCTTTGCGACGCAGTCGTCACCGGTGGCGTGGACACCCTCTGCGGATTGACGCTCAACGGCTTCACGGCTCTGGAGTCGGTGTCTTCCGCACTGTGCAATCCGTTCAGCGCCAGCCGGGATGGCATCAACATCGGTGAAGGCGCCGCGGTGTTTCTCATGACCCGCGAGCACGGTCCCGTGGCGCTGCTCGGTGTGGGCGAGTCCTCCGACGCGTATCACATTTCGGGCCCCGACCCGGAAGGGACGGGCGCCCGCCTGGCCATCCGCGAGGCGCTGGAGGACGCGGGCCTGGATGCCGGCGAGATCGACTACATCAACCTGCATGGCACCGGCACTGTGCAAAACGACGCCATGGAAGCCCGTGTGGTGGACGAACTGTTCGCCCACGGTCCAGCGGTGAGTTCGACCAAACCCCTGGTTGGCCACACTCTCGGCGCGGCCGGCGCCACTGAGGCCGCCTTTTGCTGGATGCTGTTGCAGGCCGCAGCCACGCAACGTCCCCCGCACGTCTGGGACGGCCGGGCGGACCCGGACATCCCACGGCTCAATTTCAGCCACTCGGAAATGCGCGCCGCGCCCTGTCGGCACGCGCTGAGCAATTCCTTTGCCTTCGGCGGCAACAACGCCTGCCTTGTGATGGGCAAGACAGCATGACCGACAACACGCTGCCCGCCATCGAGACACTGGTTCCGCACAGCGGACCGGCGCTCCTCCTTGACTGCGTGATCGAGGCGCGCGAGGACGGAATCACCGCCGCGGTCACGCCTGGCGCCGACCACCCCTATCTCGATCCCGCCCTCGGCGGCGTGCCCGTGTGGGTGGGCATTGAACTCATGGCCCAGGCGGTAGCCGCGCATGCCGGCCTGGAAGGCCGTCAACGCGGCGAAGCGCCCAGAGTGGGCTACCTCGTCGGCACCCGCCGTTTCACGGCCCATGTGTCCTGCTTTCCCGTGGGCACGCCGCTGGAGGTCGAGGCCACGCGCCTCTATCTGGAAGAATCCGGCCTTGGTGCGTACGATTGCCGCGTCCGCTCAAGGGGTGCGGAATGGGCGCGGGCAACAATTACCGTTTTTCAGAACAGGGACACCGATCCAACGTGAGCGACGCAAGACGTATCCTGGTCACCGGAGCCAGCCGCGGCATTGGCCGCGCCATCGCCGAGAAACTCGCCAGCGACGGCTTTGCCGTTACCGTGCATTACCGCAGCCGCGCGCAAGAAGCCGAAGCCGTGGTCAACGCCATCCGCAAAGCCGGCGGCGAAGCCGACAGCGTCGCCTTCGACATCGGCGAACGTCAGGCGGCGACCGCCGCGCTGGGACCATTGTTGGAGCGCCATGGCGCCTACTGGGGCGTCGTGCTCAACGCCGGCATCGCCGCCGACAACGCCTTTCCGGCCATGCCGCCGGACGACTGGGATCGGGTGGTTCACACCAACCTGGACGGTTTCTACAACGTGTTGCATCCGCTGATCATGCCGATGGTGCGCAGGAAGGCGGGCGGCCGCGTGGTGACACTCTCCTCCCTGTCCGGGATCGCCGGCAATCGCGGCCAGACCAACTACAGCGCCGCCAAGGCCGGCCTCATCGGCGCCACCAAGGCACTCGCCACGGAGCTTGCCAGCCGCGCCATTACGGTGAACTGTGTGGCGCCCGGACTGATCCGCACCGAGATGATCGAGGAACTCCCGGTGGAGGAGATGATCAAGCAGATTCCCATGCGGCGGCTGGGCACGGCTGAAGAAGTCGCAGCGCTGGTCGCGTTCCTGTGCTCCGATTCGGCCGGCTACATCACCCGTCAGGTGTTTTCCGTGAATGGAGGAATGTTGTAGTGCGCCGCGTAGTGATAACCGGGATGGGCGGACTGACCGCGCTGGGACATGACTGGGCGACCATCCGCGAGCGTTTGCGGCGGTGCGAGAATGGCGTTCGCTACATGGAAGACTGGGACCGCTATGAGGATCTCAATACCCGGCTGGGTGCGCCGGTGCAGGATTTCGAGCTACCGGCGCACTACAACCGCAAGCGGACCCGCAGCATGGGTCCGGTCGCGCTGATGTCCACCCGGGCCAGCGAATTGGCGCTGGAAGACGCCGGCCTGGCCGACGATCCGATACTCCAGTCCGGCGATGCCGGCGTTGCCTATGGCGCTTCCGCCGGCAGCATTGAACCAATCGTGATCTTCGGCCGCATGATGACCGACGGCAACATGCACGGAGTCACCTCCAACAGCTACGTGCAGATGATGAGTCATACCGGCGCCGTCAACATAGGCCTGTTCTTCGGCATGCGCGGCCGGGTAATCCCGTCGAGCAGTGCCTGCACTTCAGGCAGCCAGGCCATCGGCTTCGCCTACGAAGCCATCCGCCAGGGCCAGCAGAAAGTGATGGTGGCCGGTGGTGGCGAGGAACTCAGTGCGGCTTCGGCCGCGGTGTTCGACACACTTTTCGCGACCAGCACGCGCAACACCACGCCTGAAGCCTCGCCCCGGCCCTTCGACCGGGACCGCGACGGGCTGGTCATCGGCGAAGGTGCGGCCACGCTGGTGCTGGAGGACCTGGAACACGCCAGAGCCCGCGGGGCGCAGATCCATGCGGAAATTCTCGGTTTCGGAACCAATTCCGACGGCTCGCACATCACCCAGCCACAGGCGGAAACCATGGCCATCGCGATTCGCCAGGCGCTGGCCGACGCCGAACTGGACGCCGGCGCGATCGGTTACGTGAGCGCCCATGGCACGGCCACCGACCGCGGCGATGTGGCCGAATCCCGGGCAACGCATGCCGTATTCGGCACCGGTGTGCCCGTCAGTTCGCTCAAGAGCTATTTCGGTCACACGCTGGGCGCCTGTGGCGCGCTTGAGGCGTGGCTGACCATCGAGATGATGCGCGACAACTGGTTTGCGCCCACGATCAATCTCGACAACATCGATCCCGATTGCGCGGAGTTGGATTACATTACCGGCGCCGGCCGGACGCTGGATACCGGAATAGTGATGAGCAACAACTTCGCGTTTGGAGGCATCAACACCAGCCTGGTGTTTCGCCGCTGGCAGGATTGATTGCGGACCCGCCTGGCGGGCTCCGGACAAGTATTCGCTCGCCGTCGGTCGATATCTGCTAAGATGCACCCAGCCTGAGCGCCAACGGTCTGCGCCGGCTTCCTCGCGGTATCCCCTTCTTGCGGTCTGCCCCGATTATTCAAGCGACCGCAACCGGCGGCCGTCCGACGTGATGCGCGGGCCCCGCCTCCAGGAGTATTCAATGAATTTCAATGAGCTCGGCCTCTCGGCCGACATCCTCCGTGCTGTGTCCGAACAGGGCTACGACAAGCCCACGCCCATCCAGCAACAGGCCATTCCGGTGGTGCTCGAAGGTGGCGACATCATGGCCGGCGCCCAGACCGGCACGGGCAAGACTGCCGGTTTCACCCTGCCCCTGCTCCACCGGCTTGCCGGCGGCATGCGGGGCGGCGGACGCCGGCATGTGCGCGCACTGATCCTGGCGCCCACCCGGGAACTGGCCGCCCAGGTGGCCCAGAGCGTGGAGACCTACGGCAAGTATCTGCCGCTGAAGTCGCTGGCCATATTCGGCGGTGTGAGCATCAATCCGCAGATCGACCGATTGCGGCGCGGTGTGGACATCCTGATCGCGACACCGGGGCGCCTGCTCGATCACGTGAGCCAGCACACCGTGGACCTCTCGCGCGTGGAGATTCTGGTACTGGATGAAGCCGACCGCATGCTGGATATGGGTTTCATCCGCGATATCCGTCGCATTGTCGGACTGTTGCCGAAAGAGCGGCAGAACCTGATGTTCTCGGCCACGTTTTCCGACGAGATCAAGAAACTGGCCGGCGGCATCCTGCGCTCGCCCTCGCTGGTGGAGGTTGCCCGTCGCAACGCGCCGGCGGAACTGGTCGACCAGCGCATTCATCCGGTGGACCAGGGACGCAAGCGCGCACTGCTGTCGCACCTGATCTCGAGCAACGACTGGCGCCAGGTGCTGGTCTTCACCCGCACCAAGCACGGCGCCAACCGCCTCTGCCGCCAACTGGAGTCCGATGGCATCGCCTCGGCCGCGATTCACGGCAACAAGAGCCAGTCGGCACGAACCCGCGCACTGGCCGATTTCAAGCGGGGCAAGGTGCGCACGCTCGTGGCCACGGATATTGCCGCCCGCGGCCTGGATATCGACCAGTTGCCGCATGTGGTGAATTTCGAGCTGCCCAACGTGCCAGAAGACTATGTGCACAGAATCGGCCGCACGGGCCGTGCCGGCCGCGATGGGGCGGCCATCTCGCTGGTGGCGCGCGACGAAGACAAGCTGCTCAGGAACATCGAGCGCCTGCTGAGAAAGGACCTGCCCAGGATCGTGGTGGAGGGCTTCGCACCGGACCCCTCGGCACGCCCCGCGCCGGAAGATCGCCATGTCCGCGGGCGACGTTCACCCCGCAGCAAGCCGCACGGCGGCAGCCACCGGCACGACCACCGGGGCTCGCAGGGCAACCGCAGGGCCCGCGGCAGCCGTTAGGCGCTGCCGTGATCAGTCAGCCGTCGGCCTGTTTGCTTGACGGAGCCGCAGGGTCACTTCGAGGCCCTGCGGCTCGTGCCTGGCGAAACTCACGCTGCCGCCACAGGCGGTCATGCAGGTCTTTACGATGGCCAGCCCCAACCCGGTGCCGCCGCTGTCCCGCGAGCGCGAGTCATCCACTCGCAGGAAAGGTTCACCCAGTCGCGGCAGGATATCCGGCGGTATGCCCGGGCCGGCGTCCGTGAACCGGATGCTCACCAGGTCCCCGTCACGGCGGGCGGCGATCGAAAGCGGTGCGCCGGCGGCATGGCGCCGTGCATTGCGCACGATATTGTCCATGGCTCGTGCCAGCAAGCGGGAATCCGCCGCCACGGCCAGTCCCGCCGGCACATTGACGCTGACTTCCATATCGCCTGCTTCCCGGCGAATGACTTCATCGACCAGAGCGCCAAGGTCCACCGGCTGCAACTCGATCCTCCGTTCGCCGAGGGCCGCCCGGGAGAATGCCAGCAGGTCATTGACCAGCTCCGACATGACGTCCAGGTCTTCCTGGAGATCACGAAGGGCGGGTTGCTGATCGGTTTCGCCCTGGTCCTTGAGGATGCCCGCGGCCAGTTGCATGCGAGCCAGCGGCGAACACAGTTCATGTGCCACGTCGCCGAGGAATCGCTTCTGATGAGTCATGAAGTGGCCCAACCGCACGGCCATCTGGTTGATGGCTTCGCCGATCTGACCCAGTTCGTCGCGACGCCGAACCGTAACGCGGGTGTCCATCCGGCCCTCCGCGATGGCATCGGTGGCGTTCACGAGACGCTTGAGCGTACGGCTGATGCCATGCACGAGCGGCCACCACAGCAGGGCCGACAACAGCAGGATCGCAAGCACGATCTCGGCCAGGGGCATCAGATCCAGAAAGCGCACGATACCCACGAAGGAATCCGCGCTCATCACCAGGGTGGCCGGCAGAGGCTGCATGAACAGTCCCCGGCCCACGGGAATAGGCACGCCCACCCAATAACGCACCGGATCCGTGGTGCGCAGAAAGAAAGCGGTGTGGTGGCGCATGGTATGCATCATCGCCATGGGCGCGGACATCCGCGGCATGGGGTTGTCCGCCATCGGCGGTGCGGGAGCGGGCGGCTGCGCCGGATTGGCCGAGCCACCACCGAGTCGCAGGCGGCGCGCAACCTCGTCCGGCGGATCAAGGCGCGGACCGGCGAGCTGGCGGCCGTTGGCCAGATAAAGGCGCATGGTCATCCCGAAATCGCGCTGGCCCTGGGTCAGCAGGGCATCCCAGTCCCGCGGGGGCAAGGTACTCAGCTTGGCACCGACCAGACCGGCAACGGCCTGGGCCCGGTCCCCGGCCGGTCCCTGCAACAGACTTGCCCAACTCAGGCCGAACTGTGCGTGGAGAGCGGCCAGCATGATTCCGGCGATCAGCAGCAGGTTCAGGCAAAACCACGCAAAGATTCGGGCGTAGAGGGGGATAAACAGTTTCACGACGTGGCATCCCCGTCCGCTGCGAACATGTAGCCGATGGTGCGCACCGTGCGGATGAACCGGGGCCGGCGGGGATCATCGCCGAGCTTGCGCCGCAATCCCGAGATATGGACATCGATGGAGCGGTCGAAAACATCGTATTCCCGGCTGCGGATTTCGTCGAGCAACTGATCACGGGTCTTCACGCGCCCGGCCGAACGGGCCAGACAATGCAGAAGATCGAATTCGACCGGTGTCAGTGCCAGCGGCTTGCCGGCAAGCGTCGCGGTGCGTGCCTCGGCGCGGATCTCCAGCTCGCCATGCACGATGGCCTCCACCTCGCCGGGCCTGGGCCCTGCCAGCTCGGCACGACGCAACACGGCGCGTAGCCGCGCCAGCAGTTCCCGGGTGGAAAATGTCTTGGGGAGATAGTCGTCCGCCCCGACTTCGAGTCCCACAATGCGGTCGGTTTCTTCGCCGAGCGCGGTCAGCATGAGGATCGGTACACGCGAGTGGCGGCGAATTTCACGCAGCACTTCAATGCCGTTCATCTCCGGCATCATCACGTCAAGAATCACCGCCTGCCATGGCTCGTTCAGTGCCAGTTCAAGGCCGCTGCGGCCGTCGAATGCCGTGGTCACTTCGAATCCTTGCGGGGCCAGGTATTCCCTGATCAGGCGCGCGTATTTGCGATCATCGTCCACCAGCAGAATGCGAACCGCTTCGCCTGCGCTTTCGCCATGTATGTCCATGATCTCACCCGTTGCCATGCAACCCTGCCGCTGATCTTCCGTTCGGGCCAGTGTGCCAGTGTCCGACGAGTATTGCGCCTGGTCGCGTATCGGGCAACGGGAAGGCATCTCGATCCTGTCAATCATCAATGTGACGGACGGCGAGTCAGGGGCCTCGCCGTCCGCTGCCACCTCTCCCCGCGTGGCGCTATTGAGCACGCGGTGCGCTTCGGAAGCGCGGTCCGTTCTGACCACAGGGTCCATAACCGCGACCGTGGCTGAACGCCTCGGCAACCTGCTTCTGCTGGTCGGCGGACAAGGACCGGTAAAATTCCACCTGTTTGCCGGCCAGTGCCTGCATCCCGGCGTGGAAAGCATTCATCTGCTGGCGATGCTGGTCCATCAGGTCGGCCAGCTTGGCCGGGTCCTGGCCCATGGCCTGCATCTGCCCGTGAAATGCGAGCCGTTGCGCGTGCATCTGATCGTGCAGGGCGCGGGCCTGCTGCTGCAGATCGGCGAGTGTCTTTTTCTGGGCGTCGGTCAGATTCAACTCGGACACCACTGCCGGCGAGAACATTCCCATCGGACCCATCATGCCGGATCCACCCATGGGACCCATCATGCCGAATCCACCCATCCGCCCGTAGCCCATCGGGCCGTAACCCGCAGGATGGCCCATCGGCCCGTAGCCCATCATCGGCGCCGGTGGCGCCTCGGGAGCCGGCGGGTCATCGGCCAGGGCGATGCCGCTGGCCATCCAGGCCAGTCCCACTACCGCCAAGTATCTGATCTTCATGATCCGGTTCCTCCATACCTCAACACACAGGGTTCGTATTTCCGGGACGCATCGCCTAGCGATCATCCCGTCACGATGAAAAGTGTGCGCCGGAAACGTTAGGAACGTGTGTGCGGAGCAGGGATTTTTGTAAGGGCTTTGTAAAGCCGTGCCAGGCAGGCCCACCCTCAGGCGCCGTAGCCGATGCCCGGAAGGGGCGTGTTCAGGCCGGATCAAGCCACTGCAGGCCTTCGTAGGGTGCATCCCGAAGGGATGCCAGGCGGGATGCCAGGTCGCCGACATGCAGTTCCAGCTTGTGGTGATCCGGATCGAGGATGTAGAGCGACTCGCCCTCGCTGCTGTTGGGCTTCCAGAAGACCACGTCAGCGGCGACAAGCCGGTCGGCAAAGGGCCGGACCTCGGAGGCGGTGATGGACAGCGCCAGGTGCGTGTACTCGGGAAGAGGCGCCTGACGGGTGGTCGGGTCGAGTGAAAGGCAGAGCCACAGCGAACCCGCGCTCAGATAGGCACCGCCCGGCCAGCGAACCAGGGGACGAAAGCCCAGCAGATCCGTGTAGAAGGCCAGCGAGCGGTCGAGGTCGGCGACCGCCAGTGTGACGTGGTTCAATCCGGTAACCATGACCGCTCCCGGCAAATGGGCTGGCGCCAAAGGCTAGCCGATCGCGACGATGGATGCGAGACCGGGCGGCACCGGCAGGGTCATTGACCCCGGTCATTGCGGGCATCCCGAAAGCGGCGCAATCTGGTCGCAGGTTCGGCAACCCACCCCGCCGGGACGGGGAGGAGGCTCTCATGAGAGTCGGTGAAGCTTGCACTCGCTCGGTGGTAGTCATCGAGCACACGGAGTCCGCCTGGAGCGCGGCCAAGATGATGCGCGAACACCATGTGGGCGATGTCATCATCGTGCGCTCCGAGAATGGCCGGCGGATTCCCGTGGGTATCGTCACGGACCGCGACCTGGCGCTGGAAGTGGTGGCGCAGGACGTGGATCCCCACGAAGTTCTCGCCAACGACCTGTTTACTGCGGGGCGGCTGATTACAGCCAGCGTGGACGATGATCTCGAGGAAACGCTGGAAACGATGCGCGCCAACGGCATCCGCCGAATCCCCGTGCTGGGTCGCGACGGCACGCTGGCGGGCATTCTCACGGTGGACGACATGCTCGACCTGCTTTCCGAGCAGTTGACCGGCATCGTGCACCTTGTGGGGCTGCAGCGCACCCGCGAGGAACACCGCCGATAGGCGCACTGCGCCTTGAATGTCGCGGAGTTGCGTGATGGCCAATACGGGCGGGCGCAGCCGGGGTGTGGTTCCACGGGGCGAGGCATTGCGTCGCGCAGTCGCCTGGCTCGCGGAACAGCCGGTCAAGGACTATGCGACCGTCGAAGCCGCAGCGATGCGCTTTGACCTCTCCCCACAGGACCAGGAGTTCCTGTTAAGCCATTTCGTGCAGAAAAAGCCGTCGGCGGAGTGAACCGGGAGGCGGGGTCATTGTATGTGGACTGTCATTTCAATAATATATGAAATATGAAAACAAATACCGCCAGCCGATGCTTTTCGGCACTGTCGCATCCCCACCGGCTGGATATCTTCCGCCAACTGGTGGAAGCGGGGCCGGGCGGTCTGCCCGCCGGCGAGATCGCCGAAGCGGTCGGCATCAGTCCGTCGGGACTGACCTTCCATATCGGCCACTTGCAACGGGCCGGGCTGGTCGGCTCGCGCCGTGAGGGGCGCTCGATCCTTTACTCGGCGGACTTCTCCACCATGGCGGCGCTGGTCGATTTTCTCACCGAGAACTGCTGTGGCGGCGACCTTGACGCCTGCCGAAACGTCGCCGGCCACGGGCTACGACATCCATGAACACACCGCACCGCATTCTTTTTCTCTGTACCGGCAATGCCTGCCGCAGTCAGATGGCGGAAGGCTGGGCCCGGCAATTGCCGGGCGATGCCTTCGAGGTCCATTCCGCCGGAATCGAACCACACGGCCTCGATCCGCGGGCCGTGCGGGTGATGGCGGAAGCCGGTGTGGACATTTCCGGGCAGTCCTCCAGGGATCTGGACGCGCTGGCGCATATTCCCTTCGATCTCGTGGTCACGGTCTGCGACGCCGCCGCCGAGGCCTGTCCGGTCTTTCCCGGCCATGCGCGCCGATTGCATCGGAGCTTCCAGGATCCGCCCCGCCTGGCACGTGGAGCGAGCAGCGAGGAGGAAGCACTGAACCACTACCGGCGCGTACGCGACGAGATCCGCGATTTCATCACCACGCTCCCGGATCACTTTCCGGACTGAACCGAGGCGCTTACGATGTCCGAACATGTCGCCCGCCGCATGGGCTTCCTCGACCGCTATCTCACTGTCTGGATTTTCGGCGCCATGGCGTCGGGCCTGGCCATCGGCCGCCTGCTGCCGGATGCGGCCGGATGGATCAGCCGGTTCGAGGCCGGCGGGACCAACCTGCTGATTGCCGCGGGCCTGATCGTGATGATGTATCCGCCGCTCGCGCGGGTGCGCTACGAAGCCATGGGGGAGGTGTTTTCCGATCGCCGTCTGCTGGTCCTTTCGCTGATCCAGAACTGGGTGATTGGCCCGGCGCTGATGTTCGTGCTGGCAGTGATCTTCCTGCACGACAAGCCCGACTACATGACGGGCCTGATCCTGGTGGGCATCGCGCGTTGCATCGCCATGGTCCTGGTATGGAACCAGCTCGCCCGGGGCAGCAGTGAATACGGAGCCGGACTCGTCGCGCTGAACAGCCTGTTCCAGGTGGTCGCCTACGGCTTTTACGCCTGGCTGTTCATCACATTGCTGCCACGCTGGTTCGGTCTCGCGGGGGCAGTGGTCAATGTGAGCGCCGTAGACGTGCTGCAAAGCGTGCTTGTCTATCTCGGCATTCCATTCCTGGCCGGCTTTCTCGGGCGGCGCTGGCTGGTCCGTGGGAGGGGGCTCGAATGGTATGAGTCGCGCTTTGTACCAAGGGTGGCCCCGCTGACCCTGATCGCGCTGCTCTTCACCATCGTGGTGATGTTCAGCCTCAAGGGCGAGGTATTTCTGGACATCCCCCTGGACGTCGCGCGGATCGCACTGCCGCTGATCTGTTATTTCGTGCTGATGTTCTTCATCAGTTTCTGGCTGGCCTGGCGGATGGGTGCCGACTACGCGCGATCGACGAGCCTGGCCTTCACCGCATCGGGGAACAACTTCGAACTGGCCATCGCCGTGGCCATCTCGGTGTTCGGGCTCCACTCCGGCCAGGCCTTCGCGGCCGTAGTCGGCCCCCTGGTGGAAGTCCCGGTGCTGATCCTGCTGGTCAACGCGGCGTTCGCACTGCGCCGGCGCTGGTTCGAAACGGCCGCTGTTGAATCCACCTGAGCGCTGCCCCGGAGCGGACATGAAAAAGCCCCGGCCGCGACGGCCGGGGCTCTGTTTTCGCGTCACGAGGCCGGGTTATTCCCTGTCCACGTAGATGGCACCTTCCTTCATTACGAACACCGGGTGCTCGGTGGCGGCGATGTTGTCGAGCACATTGCCCTTTACCGCCACCACGTCGGCAGACTTGCCGGCGGTCAGGCTGCCGGTGATGTCCGATACGCCGAGCAGGTCGGCCGCATTGTGGGTGGCGGTCATCAGGGCGTCGCTCGCCGACATGCCCAGCTTGTGCATGTCGACGAATTCCTGCGCGTTCATGCCGTGGGTGGAGACCCCGGAGTCGGTCCCGAAAGCGATCGGCACGCCAATCTTCATGGCTTCCCTGAACATCTCGCCATGCGCCTTGTAGGCCGCGCGGGCCTTGGCGGCGATCTGCGGCGGATAGCCGTCGGCGCGGTCATTCACCCATTCCACCGCCATGCGCGTGGGCACCAGGTATACCCCCTTCTTCTTCATCATGCGCAACGTGTCGGGCTTGAGGAAGGTGCCGTGCTCGATCGAGTCAACGCCCGCCTTGATGGCCATCCGGGCCGCCAGGTCGCCGTGGCAGTGCGCCGCCACCTTGCGATGCCAGGCATGCGCTTCGGAAACGATGGCATCCATTTCTTCCTGGGACAGCTCGGGAACATCCACCGGATCGGAAGCGGACAACACCCCGCCGGACGGCATGAACTTGATCACATCCGCGCCGTATTTGATCTGGTAGCGGACGGCGGCACGACATTCGGCGGGGCCGTTGCAGATGCCCTGGATGGGACCGGCCGGCTTGACCATGCTTGGCGGATAGGGGTCCTGGTCGGCATGACCGCCGGTTGAACCGATGGCATGCAAGGCCGTCAGGATGCGCGGACCTTCGGCCACACCGGCATTGACGGCATTGCGCAGTCCCACCGTGATGTAGTGCTGGGCCCCTACGTTGCGGACCGTCGTGAACCCGGCTTCCAGTGTACGGCGGGCATACATTTCCGCGTACATTGCCTGCTCGGCCGGGAAACGGAAACTCTGCTGATAGAAATCCTTGTACCAGTCCTTGTGCATTTCCATGGACAGGTGCACATGGGCGTCAATGAACCCGGGCATCAGCGTGGCGTCACCCAGATCCACGACCCGGGCCCCGGCCGGAACCTTCAGATCGTGACCCACGGCCAGAATCCTTGTGCCCTGCACGACGACCATGCCATGGTCCATGAGCCTGCCGGATACACCGTCGAACAGATGCGCGGCCTCGAGCACCACAGGCTTGTTGCTGGCAGTCGGAAGTTCGGAAGCCTGGGCGGCTGGCGCCGCGAGCGCCAGGCCGAACAGCAGTCCGGTCAGAAATCGGTATTTCACGGGGGGTCTCCTCAACGTTGTGCCGCGCCGGGTCCATCGCCCGGGCGATCGTTTTTCGGGGAACCCCGAGTATTG
>JASFQN010000042.1:0-16251 GCA_050115425.1 Gammaproteobacteria bacterium
CGGGTTCTCGACCTCGCCTTTCTTGTCGGCAACGAGGTCCTTGTTCGGCGGCAGTCGGAGCTCGATGCGGGTCCGGTAGGGATTGCCGGTCTGATGGTTGTGCTGGGCCCGCTCCAACGTGATGTGGCATGAGACAATGTCGTCGCACATGCGCTCAAGTCGGCCAATCTGGCGCTGAATGTAGTCGTCTATCCAGTCCGAGCGGGACATATCCCGATAGGTGATTTCCGGCGGGATCTGCATGAATCCACCTCCATGCGGGCAAGGTGTGGATGCCTGATTCGGTAGCCACGCTGCTGTTGCCGGATTCGGCGGCCTTCTCCTGTTCAAGATGGAGGTGAATGCGCCGCTTTCAAGAGCCGCTGTCGACGCGGCCATGCCGGCGGCGCACAATGGCGGGCAACGGCGCTTTCGGAGGCGCGGGCATGTCGAAAACCCTGGTGCTCATACATGGTATGTGGGGCACGGGCCGATACTGGTCGGTGATGCGTGCGCTGTTCGAGGTGCGTGGATTTACCTGCGTCGCGCCGACTCTGCCCTGGCACATGCCGGATGAGGAGAGCCGCCGGCAAGCTGTGGGTGTGGGCAACGCCTCGCTTGGTGACTATCTCACCTATCTGGAGAACTGTCTGGATGCCCTGAATCTGGAGGCGCCGCCCATACTGGTGGGCCATTCCATGGGGGGACTCCTCAGCATGCGCCTGGCCACCCGTCGTCCGGTGGCAGCGCTGGTGCTTCTTTGCCCGGCACCGCCGGCGGGTATCAACGCCGTCAACCTGGACAGTGTGCGCGCCTTTTTGCATTGTCTGGCGAATGGCGCCTTCTGGCGCAAACCGCAAAGGCCCGGGTTCGCCAGCGCCGTCCGCAGCACGCTCAACAATCTGTCGCCGGAAAAGCAGCGCGAATACCATGGGCGCATGGTCTACGAATCAGGCAGGGCGCTGTTTCAGATTGCTTTCCCGTATCTGGATTCCACCCAGGGTTCCCGTGTGGAGCGCCATCGGCTGCAGGCGCCGATCCTGTTGATAGGCGGTGGGCAAGACCGTATCGTGCCTGCCAGCGTGCAGCGCCGCATCGCGGCGTGGCTGCCGGGCACGACCTATCGTGAATATTCCGAAAATGCCCACTGGCTGGTGGACGAGCCCGGCACGCCGGAGATCGTGGATGACATCTGCGACTGGTTGGCATGCGCCGGCTGACGGCGCTCGGCGTGGTGTGAAACATTTCGGCCGGCACCGCGTCCTTGTGCCTGCACCCGGGACATGGCAGGGAGAGACCATGAACAAGACGGCAATTCTCCTTTGTGTCTTTCTGGCCGCGGCGGTGACCCGTGCGTACGCCACGCCACCGGCGAACGATGGTGCCTCCGCCGATGCCAGGACTGCCCGTGGCGCGGCAATCTGGCGGCAACTGGCGCAGAGCCATTGGGTGGCGGAGGGGGCCAGCCATCCTGAGACAGTGGTCTACAGTTTCACCGATGCCAACTGCCCCTACTGTCATGCCTTCTGGCTGGCGGCAAAATACTATGCCAAGGCGGGTCTTCAGGTACGTCATCTGATGGTCGCCGTGGTTGCGCCGTCGAGCACAGGCAAGGCCGCCGCCATCCTCCAGGCGGCCGATCCCGCGGCGGCACTGGAACGGCACGAGCGTCGCTTTGCCTCGGGCGGACTGGAGCCGGTGAAACCCGACGCCAACACGCTTTCCGTGCTGAGAGAAAACCGGGAATTGATGCGAAAGCTCGGCTTGAGGGGGACGCCGGGGCTGGTCTTCCGGGCGGCCGATGGGAGTCTTCGCGGAAAGTCCGGCATGCCCTCGCTGGAGAGTCTGCCCGTGATCTTCGGGCTGCCCCGACAGGAGATTGACGATCCGGCATTGCAGCGTTTCCGTTAGCCCGGAAACGATGCCCGGCCGCGTCTAGGAATAGGCCCGCGGGGCCACCAGCGTCCCGGCGACCATCATGGCCAGCCCCCCCACCAGGTACAGGAATATTTCGGTTCCGTTCGACACGATGGCCGCGCGGACAGCGAGCCCCAGCATGATCAGTGGCAGGATGAACAGGACAGTGGCGAGCGCGATACGCAGATTGCGGACGACCCGACGTCTTCCCTGATAGCCGGTCAGGCGAGTCCAGAGCGAATGTTCGACCGTGTGATTCCTTTCCATGCCTGGCCTTTTTCTGTTGGGTCGTGGATGGACGGCGGAGTGTCAGACCGCCAGTCTGGTTACGGCCCGCGCGTGACACCGTCGCGGATCGGGCAACTGTTCCTGGACACCGGCGTCCAACCGATCGGCAACCCTGATGCCGCGCGGACCCCGGGTGTTCAGCACCGCCATTTTATACACCTTGCCGACTCTGCAGTAGTAGGCAACGCGAAGTCTCATTCAGCGCCTTCCCGGGCCTGCCCGGCTCCTTCCTGCGGAGCCACCTCGAACACGGAGCGGATACGTTCCATCAGGTGTCGTGTCTGCTCCATTTCGGCAGCGGAGAGCTGTTCGAAGCGTTCCCCCATGGCGGCGACATGGGGTGGAAAGATTTCCTCGAACAGGGCCTGACCCCGTTGGGTGAGACTGACCCGCATACAGCGGCGATCCTGGGGCAGTGGCTCCCGGCGTACCAGGCCACGGCCTTCAAGTTTGTCCACCACGCCGGTGAGTGTGGTCTTGAAAATCAGCGTGTGGCGGCCGAGCTCGGTGAAAGTCATTCCCTGCGTATCGCCAAGGGTGACAAGCACATCGAATTCGGGCGGACGCATGCCGTAGCCGCGAATGAGTTCGCAACCATAGCGCTCGAATGCCTGATAGGCGCGCACCATGGCGCGCATCATGGGCAGAAACCGGGCATTTTCCGTGCACTTGGGCATGTTCGAGCGAAATCCGGAGTACCGGCGAAAGTACAATGCAGGATAGTCCGATTTCGGACTATTTTCAACGATTCCGCCCGGCGTCCGGCTGGCCTGCCTCACTTGCCGGCGTCGAGCGCCCCGTATCGTACAAGGTGATAACGGACCTTGACCGCGTCGCGAATGTGTCGAGCGATGACCCCCTGGATCGGCTGTTTCCAGACCGCGTAACGTTTGACGAAATCAGCGGCCCGGGCGGGGTCGCCGGCAGACTGGATGGCCAGCACTTCCTTGAGCATCGCGCCAACCACTGCGTGATATCGGGAGTAGTCGATGCTCAGCTTGCCGGTTGTCGAATCGAACGAGAGCAGACCGTGATCCAGGAAGTAGTTCATCTGCATCAACTGCATGGTCTGATAGGGTTGGGTCGGACGCGGTCTTACCCGCTGCAGCGTGCGCCGGATACCGGCGGCATAAAGGGCGCGAAGCGAGGCGTCGTCGTAGTAGCCGGACCGCTCGAGTTCGGGGCCTGAATAGAGCGACACCAGATCGGCCTTGAGTTCCTCGATCAGGTTGGAATACTGCTCCAGCGCCACATCCAGCGGCCGGCCCCGGTGATCGGTGGCCACGCCCAGGTAATGGCCGATTTCGTGCCACAGCGTGCGGTGGACGTTCCCGTTCATGGTGAGGTCATCGACAAAGTCAGGCGCCACCGCCGCGGCCCATTCCTTGCGGGCCTCGGTGAAGATCGCCGGATGGGTCATGATGTTGTAGCGAAGCAGGATGGTGCGGCCGTATTTGCGTGCGTGACTGGGGTCGTTGGGCAGGATGGAAGCCGTGTTGGCACTGCGCGCCTGTCCGAAATCCGCGATCACGTCATACACCCCGACCGGAATGTCGGTGCGTACCTTCTTGTGGCGATCGACAGGCAGCGAATTCTCGATGGCCTGGATGCCGGCCACCGCATCCGCCAGCCGTGCACTGCGCACGCGATCCTTGCGCAGCACGCTCAGGCTGAGGAAGGTCTTCACACCGTAGAGTTTGTCATCGTAGGTTTCGAAACTGCCGATCTGCGCATTGAGATCGCCGAATGCGCCGGTCACCCAGGCCGCGTCACCGCCTTCGTAGTCGTCGGAGATCAGGCTGAAGGCGCGCTCGCGCAAATAGTCGGCAAAATCGGGATCGCTGGCCTGGATGGCATCGGCCGCCTTGTGCAGATGATCGGCTATCCGGAAGAACGCATCCGCGTAGGCGACCGAATAGGGTACGGCGTAGAAAGCCTGGTCCGCCGGCGTCTGCAACAAGTCTTTGAGGTGTTCTTCCAGTCCGGGATGCAGCGTCGCGAGCGTGGGGTGCCGGTCCAGCGTCGCCAGATCCGCGGCGAGATTGGCCCGATCGGTTGCCCGAACCACGGTGCGCGGCGCCAGTATTTCATCCCGTGCCTGCGGATGGGCTGCCAGGAAGGTATCCATTCGATCACGCGTGACGCCCCATGGATAGACATTCCGGCCGGGTACCGGTGCATCCACCGGCATGAAGGGTACGCGGCGGTTGTCCGGCGTCGTGGCCACCGGCCCCTTGAAAAGCTGGTAGAGCTTGAGCAATTGCTCCGCGGGCGTCGCGTAGGACTTCTGGCCCGCCATGGTGCGCAGCGTATCGAGCGCGTTGAGCGCCTGGTGATGGACGGAGCCCAGATAAAGCCTGTGGATGATGCGCCCGGCCTCGATCAGTTCGGAGACCGCCGCACGTTGGGCCGGGGCAAGCGCGGACAGATCGGGATCAAGGCGCACGACGGCTGTGCGCGAGAGAATCGCATCCGCCTGCTCCGCAGTCCAGTAGCCTTGCGGCAGCGGGGCCGCGGCCGCAGTCGACAGGCCGGCGCCCAGGGCCAGACCCGCAATCAGTGCGCGTGTGCGCAATCCCGATCCGAAGACAGGCATGGTGTCTCTCCATAAAGTCAATGAGTTCAGACGTGGGACTATACCGCCACGCCGGTACGGCCGCGAAGGCCTGCCGCCTATACTTTTTGAAAGTACCGCGTCTGGCGGGCCGGACCCGGCGCTGTGGCGACGAATGCCAAAGCCGCGAGGCGAATGCTCATGACCATTCAGATTTCAGTCACGCTGATTTCATTTCTCGGGCTGCTCAGCCAGACGGCGGCCGCGCTCATGCTGGTCTGCCTTTTCCTGTTGCTGCGCAGCCAGGCCCGCCGCCGCGGATGGTTCATCCAATGGACCAATGCGTGGTGGGCGTTGCTGGTAGCGCTGTTTGCACTCAGCGTCCGCTACGTGTTTCTGCCGGACCTGCTGGGCTCGTCGCCCCGGGAAAACGGTCTCGCCGCGCAACTGGCCCTGTTTGTCTACCAATGTGGCAAGTTGTTCTTCTTTCTGTTGACCGGGGCCGGCGTGTTGAGTTTCGTCCGCGGTGGCACAAATGCGCGGCATCTGGCGATTGCCTACAGTCTGTCCGCTGCTTATGCCCTGCTCAGTGTGATGTCATCCGGTCCCCTGGATCACTTGATGATCTGGCAGGTACCGCCGGCGGTGCTGGTTTGCGCGGCCGGCGCCTTGCTTTTGCTCACCCTGCCGGCAAACAGGCGAACACTCGGAACGCGCACGACCGGCGTGGTGCTCGCCGCGATGGCGGTACTCTGGACGCTTTATCTCGGCGCCTTCGCACCGGAATGGTTTGGCTGGACGGGACCCTCGCGTCCCTTCTCGTTACTCGCCCACTTCAATAGTTATTTCGATCTCATTCCGCAGATGCTCCTGGGTTTCGGCATGGTCCTGATGCTGCTCGAGGACGCCAAGAAGGAGGTCGACTCCGCCAACCGCGAGTTGGCCCGGGCCCATCGCCAATTGCTCACCGAATCTCACAAGGATCCGCTCACCGAATGCGCGAATCGCCGGGCCTTCATGGAGGGCGTGGGGCTGGAAGCCGTGCGCCACGCGGGCGGCTGCCTGGTCATGCTCGACCTGAATCGCCTCAAGCGCATCAACGACACGTGGGGGCACCGCGCCGGCGACCTCGCTCTGATCCATCTCTCCCAGGTGCTTGCGCGCGGTTTGCGGCCCTCGGATCGATTGTATCGCTGGGGTGGCGACGAGTTCCTGATCATTCTTCCTGCCGCCCGTGCCACCCGCGCTCTGGCACGCGTGCGCGAGATTCTGGATCGCGCGCCTGCCCTGCAATTGCCGGGTGTCTCGGGAGGTATCCGGGTCACGGCCAGTTGCGGGGCCGCGGACTTCTCAGATATCCCGGCGCTGGACGCGGCGCTCGCAAGGGCGGACAGCGCGATGTACCGGGACAAGCGGGCACGCCGCCCGGACGAGGGGCTGCAGACCTGAGCAGGACTTGCGGTTATGCTTGAACAAAACAACTGTTACCTGTCCGCGTGAAGGAAATCCGTCTGTTGTGAGATCAGCCACTGCCGCAAAATCCGGTCCGGGCGCCGGGAATGCCCCTCTGCGCCGATTGCCCGAGCGTCTTTGGAAAGCCAACTTCTGGGCATGGATGACCTGGCTGGTGGTGCTGGCCTTCGCGCTCGAACGCGACTGGCTCGCGCCCGGCAGCCGTGCCCTTGTTGTCCTGCTGGTGTTCGTGGCGGCCCTGAATCTGGGTTCGGTGGCTGTCGTGCGGCGCTGGCTGCCCATCCCCGTTTCCGGCTCCGATCTGGTGACCATCCAGGTATTCGCCGCGACAAGCGTGAGCGTGGGACTGCTGTTCAGTGCCAACCCGCAGGCGGCCGGACCGCTCGCCTGCCTGGCGCTCGTCTGGCTGGGCATCGGCACGTTTTTCCTTGGCCAGCGTCGCCTCTGGCTGCTCGGCGCCTATGCGCTGTCCCTGTTTGCCGCCGTGGCACTGCCCAAGGTGGCCGGCGCGCCCATGACCGACGCTTTCGACCAGACGCTGTTGTGGCTGATCACATTCTCGGTACTGGTGGCGGCCACATTGCTGCTGGGCCGCGAACTGGCCGCCGAGCGTGCCCGGCAATTGCGGCGCGTGCACAACCTGCGCGCGGCGCGTGCCCAGATCCAGTCGCTGGTCTCCCAGGATGCATTGACGAGGGCCTTCAAGCGTCAGTTCATTCTGCGCACCCTGGAAACGGAACAGGCCCGGCTGGAGCGCTACGGCGGGGTGCTCGCCGGGTGCCTGATCGGTGTGGAAGGCATGCGTGAGATCAATGAACGACACGGGTTCGTGGTCGGCGACCAGGTGCTTCGCCAGGTGGCGGAACGCCTGCTCCAGCAGATTCGCGCCACGGACCATCTCGGCCGCTACAGTGGCACGGAGTTTCTGTTGCTTCTTCCGGGAACCGACCTGAAAGGAGCGCTGGAATGCGCGGAACGCCTGCGAGCCGCGATTGCCGACCCGATGCTGCGCACCGACGCCGGCAGTCTGGCGGTGACTGTCGCTGTGGGCGTGTCGGTCGTGGAGCCGGCCAGCCACCATGCCGGCCTGTTGGCACGGGCCACGGCGGCGCTTGACGACGCCCGCGGTGGCGGATCGGGCCGTATCCGTGCCGTGGCCCCGCGTGGGCCGGGGCGAGCGGGCGAGGCGGACCGGCCGGCGCCCGCCTGATACCGTTCGTCGGCCGGAATGGCCGGCGGGCGAGGCACCGCATAAGGTTAGGGAAGGCACCCCGGCCTCCTGCCACCGCACGGGCTGGCGTGCCTGCCGGTGCAGCAGTGATTTCACCTATTCCGGGCACCATGGACAAGCGGCAGGAGGCCATGGCGACGATGCCGCCGGAGTTGGGGCCAGAGCGAATACGGTTGCCAGCATGACGAGCCAGACCCGCATTGCCGCCCCGGAAAATGCAGTGAACACGCCTCGCAGCGTTGTGGAGGACGCGCGTTCGTTCACCGACCTCCTCGGAGAGAGTCCACAACCTGCCTGGGTGTTCGATCCGCAGACTCTCGAAATCCTTGCCGTCAACGACGCGGCGCTTGCCAAGTATCGCTATTCGCGCGCCAAATTCCTGGCAATGAATGTGCGGGACCTGCATCCGGACTCGGACAAGGGTGCCTTCATGCACTGCCTCGAGGCCGCGCGTGAATCGGGATGCGGTCAGCGTCGCTGGGTGCATCTGCGCAGTGACGGCAGTCGACTTGACGTGGACATTGCCTGGCACGGTGTCCGCTTCGCCGGCCGTGACGCCGCCCTGGTCCTGATAGGGGATATCACCGATCTGGTCCGCTCTGAACAGGCGCTGCAGTTGCAGACAGTCTATTTCCGGCAACTCTTCGAGAACTCGCCCGAAGGGATTGTCATTCTGGATCGCAAGGACCGCATCGTGGATGCAAACCAGGGTTTTCGTCGTCTGTTCGGCTATGACATGGCCGAATTGAAGAATCATTCCATCAACGAGCTCATCGTGCCGCCGGACAAGTTGAAGGAAGCCAGTCGCCTTTCCGATTCCGTGCTTGCGGATCGCGTGGTGGAGCGTGAAACGGTCCGGCAGCGCAGGGATGGCACATTGATCGACGTGTCGGTACTGGGCTACCCGATCCGCGTGAACGGTGAACAGATCGGGGTGTTCGGCATCTACAAGGACATCACCGAGCGGCGTCGCATCGCCGGGGCATTGGCCTATCAGGCGAGCCATGATCCGCTGACCGATCTGCTCAACCGCCGCGGATTCGACCAGCGGGCACGCACGCTGGTCGAGGGCCGTTCCCGGGAATCGCGACAACATGCCCTGATTTACCTGGACCTCGATCAGTTCAAGGTGGTCAACGACACCTGCGGTCACACGGCGGGGGATCGCGTTCTGACGGAGGTCGCGCGGTTGCTTCGGGCCCAGGTTCGCGAAAGTGACACGCTGGCGAGGCTGGGCGGGGATGAATTTGCGATCCTGCTCGCCAATTGTCCGCTCGACCGGGCGGAAGCCATCGCCGCGGCCATCGTGGAGCGAATCAATACCAACCGCTTTGCGTGGCGCGAACAACTCTTCAAGCTGGGGGCCAGCGCGGGCGTCGTGGGTATCGACGAAAGCGTTGCGGACCTGACCTCCCTGATGAGCGCGGCCGATGCCGCCTGCTTCATGGCCAAGGAAAAAGGCCGCAACCGCGTTCAGGTATACCGCAAGGATGATGCTCAGGTGGCCCGGCGGCACGGAGAAATGTCATGGGTCTCGCGCATCAATCAGGCGCTGGAGAGCGACCGGTTCGTACTTTATTTCCAGAAGATTTCCAGTCTCCCGCTGAAAGGCGAGGGTGGCGCCGCGCATTATGAAATCCTTCTGCGCATGTGTGGCGAAGATGGCGAGCTGGTACCGCCCGCCACCTTCATAGCCGCCGCGGAGCGTTACAACCTGATGCCCTCCATCGACCGATGGGTGGTGGATCACGTGTTTGCGGAACTCGCACGCCGGGGCACGGTGCAAGACACTGTGTGCATCAATCTTTCCGGCACCACGTTGAGCGATCCCGCGTTTGCCGATTTCGTCGCCGATCGCTTCAATCGCTACCGCATCGAGCCGGGCTGCGTGTGCTTCGAAGTGACGGAGACGTCGGCCATCGCCAACCTGGAAGGAGCCGCTGCTTTCATGGCCAGCATGCGGGAAATGGGGTGCTCGATCGCCCTGGACGACTTCGGATCGGGCATGTCGTCCTTTACCTATCTCAAGTCACTCCCGGTGGATTTTCTCAAGATCGACGGGACTTTCGTGCGTGGGCTGGTGGACGATCCCGTGGATTGTGCGATGACCGAGGCTATTCACCGCGTGGGCAAGGTGATGGGGATTCGCACCATCGCCGAATTCGTCGAAAACCGCGATATTGCCCGGCGGCTCAGCGAGTTGGGCGTGGACTTCGGTCAGGGCTACGGAATCCATCGGCCGGAGCCCTGGATCACGCCATCCGGATCCGAAGGCGCATAGGTCAAATGACCCCTATCGCGCGACGGTATTTCGGCCAATATTAAAGGATTAAAAGAGGGATGCGGCGGCCGGTCACCGATGGCCGCACGCGACTGACGCGCCGATACCAGACACCACTCTCCCTGGCTGTCTCGCTACAGCGGCGCACTTTCGCGCTGACCAGGAGGAGTCGGAGTGGGTACCTCGACACAGGACGTGTTTCATCTTATTGCGTTGATCGGCTTGACTTGCCAGACGGTTGCGGCCGTACTTCTGCTGGCTCTTTTCGGTTTCCTCGGCAAGGCGGGCCGCCATCGTGGCGAGCATTTCCGTGTCTGGGGGCGGGGTTGGGCATCCCTGGCGATCGCGTTGACCCTGCTGCTTGTCCGTGAGCTGTTCGCGCCTGGCCTGGCGGTGGCCGCCACCACGCAAAACGTTTTCGTCCGCCTGGCCGAGATGGGCTACCAGTTCGGCAAACTCGGCTTCCTCGGGTATCTGCTGTCCGGCACACTGGTCTACAGTCGCGGCATGCAGGTCCGGCGTGCCACGACGCTTGGCCTCACCGGTGCCATGGCCTATGCCATGGTCACGAGCGTGCTGGGGGCATCGCTCGCCGACCTGGTGATTCTTCAGGCGCCCGCGTATGTGGCAACCGCGCTGACCTGTGTCTACCTGCTGCGGCACATGCCGCAGAAAATGCGCAACATGGGAAGCCGTTCCGTGGAATTCTTTCTGGGGGCACAGGCATTGCTCTGGGGAATCTATTTCGTCGCCTTCGGCGGCGGTGTTCAGCCCGGTTGGCAGATTGCCGGCGGCTGGCGCGGCTGGCTGGTCATGTACGATCCCTTTGTCGACCTGCTGCTGGAGATGCTCCTGGGTCTGGGAATGATCGTTGTCCTGATGGAAGACGCGCGCCGGGCACTGGATCAGGCCCATAACGAACTGTTACGCGAAGCGCACAGGGATGCGCTCACCCGCGCGTTCAACCGCCGCGCCTACAATGAGCGGGCCGGTCTCGAACTGCCGGCGAATGCCGTCGGAACGGCCGTGGTGTTCGATCTGGACAACCTCAAGGAGGTCAACGATGAACATGGGCATCATGTCGGCGATGACCTGCTGCGTCATTTCGTCAAAGTCGTGTGCTCCAACCTGAGACCTTCCGACCGGCTCTACCGCTGGGGCGGTGACGAATTCCTGCTGGTGCTGCCCGCGGCACGTCCCAACCAGGTCCTGCCGCGGATCGAGTCGGTCATTGCCCACGCCCAGCCCCTGCACACCAGTGCCGGTGTGCGCATTCCGCTCGAAGTCAGCTTCGGAGCCGCCACCTTCGACGGCGCGGCTGCATTGGACCGGGCCGTAAGCCGGGCGGACGCGGCCATGTACGATCGCAAACGCCAACGCAAATATTCGGAAGGCGACCTCCAATCCTGCCCCTCGGATTGACGCCGGACAACGGCTCGTCCCGCAACAACACCGACTGATCACATTTCGCTTGCAGTGCCGCGTTCAGCGTGGAAACTGTATCGGGCGCGACCACGCGCCACGGATTTTTGAGCCAATCGGGAATAATCGATGCGACATGCAATTCGAGTGTGCGCGGCTGCACTGATGCTGATGGCACTGGCGGCCTGTGTCGCGCAGCCGGTCACGAAGTCGGATGATTCCGCATCGACACCGGACATCGCATTCACGCGGTTCCGTCTGGACAACGGCCTCACGGTCATCGTGCATGAGGATCACAAGGCACCCGTGGTTGCGGTGAACATCTGGTATCACGTCGGTTCCCGAAACGAAAAGGCCGGCCATACGGGCTTCGCGCACCTGTTTGAACATCTCATGTTCAACGGCAGCGAGCACTACAACGACGATTTCTTCAAACCGTTCTCGCAGGTGGGCACCACCGACCAGAACGGCACGACCAATACCGACCGCACCAATTTTTTCGAAACCGTACCCAGCAACGCGCTGGATCTTGCCCTCTGGATGGAATCCGATCGCATGGGCTATCTGGCGGGCGCCATCGACCAGGCGCGTCTGGACGAACAGCGCGGCGTGGTGGAGAACGAGAAGCGCCAGGACGAAAATCGGCCCTACGGGGAGGCGTTCAACCAGATCGTTGAGCACACTTATCCGGCTGCCCATCCCTATTCGCATCCCGTGATCGGATCCATGGCGGACCTGGACGCCGCCTCGGTGGACGACGTCAAGCAGTGGTTCCACGACTACTACGGCGCCGCCAACGCCGTGCTTTCCATTGCCGGCGACGTGGATACCGCTACCATCCGCAAGAAGGTGGCGCACTATTTCGGGGAGATTCCGTCGGGTCCGCCAGTGCAGCACATGCAGGAATGGACCGCCCGGCGAACGGGCAAGCGCGTGCAGGTCATGCAGGATCGGGTTCCGGCTCCCCGTGTCTATATGGCCTGGAACGTGCCGGGGCTGACCAGCAAACAGGTCGACTACCTGGACATGGTGGGCGACATACTCTCAAGCGGCAAAAGCTCGCGTCTCTACAAGCGTCTGGTGTACGACGACAAGCTGGCAAGCAGCGTTCAGGCCGGCGTGTTCGAGCGTGAACTGGGCAGCCAGTTCATGGTGATCGCCACGGTTCTTCCGGGCAAGGATATCAAGCAGGTCGAGGCAGCCATTCACGAGGAACTGGCGCGTTTCCTCAAGAACGGGCCTACGGCTGATGAACTGCAGCGGACCAAGGCCGGTTATCTGGCGGATTTCGTGCGTGGCATCGAGCGGGTCGGTGGTTTCGGAGGCATTTCCGACATTCTGGCCAGTTCGCAGGTCTATGCGGGGGACCCGGCTTTCTACAAGGTGCGGCTGGAACGCCACCGCCAGGCCTCGGCCGCCGATCTTGAACAGGCTGCCCGGGACTGGCTGGGCGATGGCGAATACCTTCTGGAGGTCGTGCCTTTCGGGCCGCACAAGGCTTCGGCAAGCAAGGCGGACCGCAGCAAGCTCCCCAAGGTGGGCGCCTATCCGGAAATCACGTTCCCGCGCACCGAGGCGACGACCCTTTCCAATGGCCTCCGAGTGATTCTGGCGCACCGGGATGCGGTGCCGGTGATCAACTTCCGCCTGCTTCTCGATGCAGGCTATGCCGCCGACCAGTTCGCCAGGCCGGGTACCGCCACGCTGGCGATGTATGCCCTCGACGAGGGGACCTCTCATCGTACGGGACTGGAGATTTCCGACGAACTCCATCGACTTGGAACTCATCTGTCAGCGGATTCCAATCTGGATCTTTCCGATGTCTCCATGTCGACACTCAAGCGCAACCTCGATCCCTCCCTGGATCTGTTCGCGGATGTCGTTCTTCATCCATCGTTTCCGGCCGATCAGGTGGCGCGACTCAAGTCTCAGCAGATTGCGGGCATCCAGCGTGAGAAGCAGTCCCCGGTTCAGATGGCACTGCGCGTCTTTCCCAAGCTGCTCTATGGCGAGGGCCATGCCTATTCGATGCCGTTCACAGGCAGCGGCTATGTGAGTTCCGTCACTGCCCTGACGCCGGCCGATCTCAAGCAGTTCCACGACACATGGTTCAAGCCGAACCATGCCACGCTCGTCGTGGTCGGCGACACCACGATGGCCGCAATCAAACCGCGCCTTGAGAAATTGTTTGGCGAATGGAAGGCCGGTGATGTCCCGCGCAAGAATATCGCCCATGTACCGCCCGCCACGAAGCCGACGGTCTATCTGCTCAACCGGCCCGATTCGAAACAGTCGGTGATCTTCGCCGGCAACATCGCACCGCCGACGGGTGCGCCCAACAATATCGCCATCGAGACGATGAACGACATCCTTGGCGGCGAATTCACCTCGCGCATCAACATGAACCTCCGCGAGGACAAGCACTGGGCATACGGCGCGTACAGCGTTCTGCCGGACGCTGAAGGCCAGCGACCTTTTCTTGTCTATGCGCCGGTCCAGACCGACAAGACCGCAGAATCCATGCGGGAAATCGATCGGGAACTGCATGCCTATGTAAAGAGTAAACCGGCCACGGCTGCGGAGCTGACACGCGCCAAGAACAGCCAGACCCGCAGTCTCCCCGGCCGCTGGGAAACCGCCGGGGCGGTCGCCGGGTCGATTGCCGAGCAGGTGCGTTTCCACCTGCCGGCCAACTACTGGGACACCTATGCAACGCACGTTCGGGGGCTGGATCTCGAGCAGGTGCGCAGTGCCGCCGATGACGTCCTTCGGCCGGATGCGCTGACCTGGATCGTGGTGGGCGATCTGGCCCGCATAGAGCCGGCGATCCGTAAACTCGGCCTCGGCGAGATCCACTACATCGACGCCAACGGAAATCCGGTACCCGGGGGTCACTGACAGGGTTTGACAATCAAAGGGGGGAGGCGCCGCCCAGGCAGGAAGCCGGGCGGCGCCATATTATGCGCCCGCCGGGTGCCCGGCCCGCCGGCCGAGCTCCTGATACCGTCTGTTCCCTTCCAGCTTGCCGGAAATCCGTTCTCTGGCTATTGTGCTCTGCAAGGGCGGCTTGAGGGGACAGGCCGCCGCGTGATCGCATGCCTCGGCAGCCGCCGCCGGAATGCGACACGGAGCCTGCCGGCGGAACCAGAGGCCTCCTGCCCATGAACCAGCAAGACGTCATGCACCTTGCGGCCAACATCGGGATTGTTGCCCAACTGCTCATTGATACCCTGCTGGTATTGCTTTTTGCCCTTCTGCGCCGCCATTCGCTGGGTCGCCCGTGGTTTCGGTTATGGACCTGGTCGTGGGCGTTTCTCGCCATCGCTCTGTGCGCGGTCGCGGCGTCCTATTTCCTGCTGCCGCCGGCACCGAATGGCACCTCGCGTGAATTTCTCCAGGTGACCTATCTTTGCGGGAAGTTTCTTTTCGTACTCTATCTGTTCGTCGGTTATGTGCAGTTCGCCCGTGACGGCAATTCGCGTTTCGGCCACCGTTACATGATTCCCGCCGGCGTGGTTCTCGGCCTGACGACCTACGCGCTGGCTCCCGGCATCCACGAGAGCGTGCTGATACAGACTGTGGTGTCGGTGATCTGCTTCGTGACCGTGGCGATCATGCTGTATCGGCTTCCAGTTCGTCGCAAGACGTTGGGGTCGCGCCTGTCCATGACCGTTTTTCTGCTCATGGCCACGCTGTGGGTTGTCTATGCCTTCGGTTTTTCGCCGAGCCTCCGCGCTGCAGGCGGGCTGCACAATGTCGCAATCGGCTTCGTCGCACGGATGAACGGTTTCTTCGATCTTGGCACCCACATCGTCCTGGCCTTCGGCATGGTGCTGATTCTTCTTGAAGAGGCCAAACGGGAAGTGGATGCGGCGCACGCGCGGCTTGGGGTGGCACATCGCCGGCTGCGCGACCAGTCGTTGCGGGATCCATTGACCGGAGCGCTCAACCGCAGAGCCTTTGAAAACAATGTGGGTCTGGAGCAGGTCGCCAATGGTGGCGCCGTCCTCGTCCTGGATCTGGACAACCTCAAGCAGACCAATGACACCTACGGGCACGTGGCCGGGGACCGTCTGCTCGAGTCCCTGGCGAATCTGCTCGACGAAGGGCTCAGAGACAGCGACAGTCTTTATCGTTGGGGCGGCGACGAGTTCTTGCTGATCATGCCGGGGGCTCATGCGGCGACGGTACGGCCCCGCATTCAGGAGCAGGTCGATCGCTTTGGCCAATGCCGGATTCCGGACGGCACGACACTACAACTCGAAGTCAGTATAGGCGGGACGGATTTCGTCGATGAATCCGCACTGGAATCTGCCATCGGGCGCGCCGATGAGGCAATGTACGAGCACAAGCGCGAACGCAAGCGGTCCGTCGAAGCGGCCGGGGAAAACGGTTGATGGAATTTGTTCTGAATTTGTCGGGCAGGGATCTGGCGCGCTTTCGCCACACCCTGAAAAAATTGCGCCACAGTGTCCGCGATGCGGAGGAGATCGACATCCTCGACGCCGCGAAAAGCGTTACGGAACGTCTTTGCCTGTCCCGACTTCAGGACTGTATCGCGCGGCGTTTCGAAAGGGTCCCTGAACTCATCGCCATGCTGGAGGACGAGGCATGGGGGCTGCCGCACCCGGAGCGGGAATGGCTGATCGCCATGCTGGCGTACATTGGCGATGATCAGGACATGATTGCAGATGACCTGCATACGCTGGGACTGCTGGATGACGCCATCATGATCCAGATGGTCTGCGATGACCTGCAGGACACGATCGACGCCTACCGGAGTTTTTGCCAGTTCCGCGATCGCTGCAAGCTTGGTGGCGTAGAGCGCATGCGCGCCCTCACCGCGCAGCGCAATCGCCTTCTGGACTCGCGGCGCCTGGCCGCCGCGGAAGGCATAAGCCCGCCCCTGGATTCGTCGGGGGACGGCTGAATCCAGGCTTGCCCGAGCATCGTGCTTGTACCTCAGAGCGACGGGAACGCCCGCTTGCCTCTTTCATGTCTCTCCTGGCATTCCACGCAGCGTTTGGCCTGGGGGTAGGCGCGCAGACGCTCCAGGGGAACGCTTTCGCCGCAGTCCGTGCAGATTCCGTAACTGCCATCGTCCAT
>JASFQN010000043.1:0-15464 GCA_050115425.1 Gammaproteobacteria bacterium
CTCCGTGTGGCCGTTCTTCTACGACGGTGTATTCATCGGCGCGACCCGGGCGCGGGAGATGCGCAATGCCATGCTCTTCTCGCTACTGGCCTGCTACCTGCCGGCCTGGTATCTGTTGCGCCCGTTTGGCAACCACGGCCTGTGGGCGGCGCTGATGGTATTCCTGGCCGCACGGGGTGCGAGCATGGCCTTCAGCTACCACCGGATCGAAAAAAAGCACGGTTTCGTCGCCGCCGGCGCATGATCGGGCTGTCGCGGCGCGACGGACCCGCTACAATTTGCCCAGCCGCCGGAGGGGCGGTTGCCCGAAAACCCTGAACCCGGGGAGCCTGACGCATGCTCACTGCTTTCGCGATCAACAACCGCCGACTTGAACAGATCCAGGTCGAAGGCCCTGACGATCTTGTCGAGGACGCAGTCTGGATCGACCTGGTGGATCCGACCGAGCAGGAGCGACAGTGGGTTGAGCAGGTGTACACCCAGAAGCTCCCGACGGCGGAGGAGATGCAGGAAATCGAGGCCACCGCGCGTTTCTACGAGGACGAGGACGGCCTGCACATTCACTCCTATTTCCTCCACGACTTCGAGGACAATCCGCGCAACATTACCGTGTCGTTTACACTGCGCGAGAACCGCCTTTTCACCATCCACGAGGAAGACCTGCTCAGTTTCCGCATGTTCCGCATGCGGGCGCGCCGCGCGCCGGGCATGGCGGGCGACGCCACCTCCATTCTGCTGGCACTGTTCGAAACCAAGGTGGAACGGCTTGCGGACGTGCTGGAGCAGGTCTATGCCGATCTCGAGGGCATCAGCCTGGGCGTGCTCACCGGCGAACGCCAGGACATGCAGGATGTACTCTCCAAGATTGCCCATCAGGAAGACATCAACGGCAAGGCCCGGCTGAGCCTCATGGACAAGCAGCGCGTGCTGTCCTTCATGCTCCGCAGCGGCATGCTGCGCGGCGAGCAAAGCCAGGACCTGCGCGAAATCCTGCGCGATATCGACTCCCTGATGAGCCACACCGCCTTCCTGTTCGAAAAAGTGAACTTCCTCATGGATGCGGCCATGGGCTTCATCAACATCGAACAGAACCAGATCATCAAGATCTTCTCGATCGCGGCGGTGGTCTTTCTTCCGCCGACGCTGGTCGCCAGCATCTACGGCATGAACTTCGCCGTGATGCCCGAACTGCACTGGGAATTCGGCTATCCGCTGGCGATTGTGGCGATGATTTTTTCGGGGATCGCCCCCTATCTCTACTTCAAGTGGAAGGGCTGGTTGTAGATCGCTTGCCCTTTCGCGGCAGGAGCGGTCGGGAGGAGGAACCGATTGTGGTGGTGCTTCCGTCTCATGCTGTGTCCTGCGAGGTTTTCTACGGCCGCGTGTTTTCTGGTTCGCCTACCCTGTTCGCCCCCGGCGAATTGATCATGCCCCGTCGAACTTTCCAGGAAACCATCCCGAAGCGGCGCTGGAGCGGGCACTTGCGCTGCATACCGCGTCCTGCGTGAATTCCACCGCTGCATCCGTGTAGCGGCGGGGCGGTGGAGTACAAAGGGGTGCGCGCCGACGGGGATCCAGCTCCGAAAACTCCGCAGGACGCCGTGTGAAGTGCAGTGCCTGTCAAAAACAGCCGCAACGTCAGATTGAATTCCAAAGCCCCAACTGCGCCGGCGGCCACCGCAAGTACAACTGCCGGTCAATATACGGTTCCGGATGCCGCCGGAAGTGGTGGCGCAACAGGGTCACCGGAACGATCAGGGGCACCAGGCCCCGACGGTAGTGGTCGATCACGTCCAGGATCTCGGCCTTGTCCCCGCCGTCCAGCGCCTTTTTCAGATAGCCCATGGCATGCTGCAGCGTGTCGGTGTGGCGCTTGCGCGTGGGCGGGCGGGCCATGGCGCGCATGAAGCCGGCGATATAGTCATCGGCGAGGACTTCAAGCGGCCGCCTGCCGGCATCGGCCACCAGCCGGCCGAGCTCGCCAAGCGCCTGCTTGTCGTGTGACATCAGAATCAGTTTGTGGGCGGCGTGAAAATCCACCAGCGCCGCGGGCGTAAGTCCCTCCTCAAGCAGGCACTGCCAGCGATGCCAGGCATAGACCCGGCTTATGAAATTCTCGCGCAAGACCGGATCATTCAAGCGGCCCTCCTCTTCCACGGGCATCAGGGGTCGTGCTCGCATGATCTCGGCAGCATAGATGCCCCGGCCCTGCTTGCTCGGCGCGCCACCGGTGCCATAGAGCTTGACGCGCTCCATGCCGCAACTGGGCGATTTGCTCTTGAACAGGTAACCACTGATACCGCCCAGGCGTTCGGCCATCTGGCGGCCGTGGGCCGCCAGTCGGTCGGTCACGTCCAGCGCGGGATGCTTTACGCCGACCGCGCGTGGCGTCTCCGCCGGGCCTTCCAGACGTATGGGTTCGCGCGGCACGCCGAGGCCGATGGCGACTTCCGGGCAGACCGGCACCATCTCGAAGAACTGTGTCAACTGGTCGGTGATGAAGGCGTTGCGCTTGTGTCCGGAATCGAAACGCACTTGCTCGCCGAGCAGGCAGGCACTGACGCCGAGCCGGATCGGTCGATCCGAGTCATAGCCGATAAACGAGCGTTCGGTCATCGCGGTTCCATCGCCTGCATTTGCCAAGCCGGAATGGACAGCCTAGTTTAGTGCGCTCCCTGGCGAATTGACCAACGGTTCAATGACCTCATCCACCCTGATCACGCTCGAATGTGGCGCCTGCGGTGCCCGCCATGCCCACGACCGGCTGATCGGCCTGTGTCCCGATTGCGGCAGGCCGCTGCTGGCCCGCTATGATCTCGAGCGGGCCGCCGCCACGCTCACGCGGGACTCGCTGACCGGCCGCCGCGCCGATCTCTGGCGCTATCGTGAGGTGCTCCCGGTCCAGTCGGACGCGGCCATCGTCTCGCTCGGCGAGGGCTGGACACCGCTGCTGCGCACCCGTCTTGGTGGCCGGATTGGCTGTCCGGACACCTGGGTCAAGGATGAATCCGCCAATCCGACCGGCAGTTTCAAGGCCCGTGGGCTGGCCATGGCGGTCAGTCGCGCGGCAGAACTCGGAGCCAGGGCGGTCGCCATTCCCAGCGCGGGTAACGCGGGCAGTGCCACGGCAGCCTATGCCGCGGCCGCCGGCATCCAGGCCAATGTGTTCATTCCACGCGACGTACCACGCCCGTTCCAGGTGGAAGCCCAGGCCTACGGTGCCCGCGTCGAACTGGTCGAAGGACTGATCACCGACTGTGGGAAGTTGGTTGGCGAAGGCTGCGAGCGGTACGGCTGGTTCGACCTGAGCACGCTGAAAGAGCCCTACCGGATCGAAGGCAAAAAGACCATGGGGTATGAACTGGCCGAGCAATTCGGCTGGGAGCTGCCGGACGTGATCATTTATCCCACCGGTGGCGGGACCGGCCTGATAGGCATGTGGAAGGCGTTTGACGAAATGCAGCGGCTGGGCCTGATCGGCAGCGGGCGGCCCCGCATGGTGTCGGTGCAGAGCAGTGGCTGCGCACCCATCGTGCGCGCCTTCGAGGCGGGCGCGGCGCACGCCAAGCCGTGGGACAACGCGCGTACCGTGGCTGACGGACTCCGGGTTCCTTCAGCCATTGGCGATTTTCTGATCCTGCGGGCATTGGCGGAAAGCGGCGGCAAGGCGGTGGCAGTCAGTGATGGCGAGATGCTCGAGTATGCGCGGATCATGGCTGCGTCCAGCGGCATTTTCCCGGCGCCGGAGGGGGCGGCGTGTCTGGCGGCCCAGGTGCGCTTGCTGGATGAAGGCTGGATCGGGGCGGACGAGCGCGTGGTGCTGTTCAACACCGGCACCGCGCTCAAGCATGTGCACCTCTGGCGCAACGGGACCCATAAGCGGGCGTGAAACACCTGCCAGGCCGGCGGCGCTCAGGGCCTCCGTGCCACCAGCCGCACCACATGCCCCTGACCGCTGTGGCCATGCCCCTCGGCGAGGTGAATCTTGGCCATTTCGATGTCGTCGCAATCCAGATCGATGAAATCCTCTTCCAGCATCTGCGCTGAATAGAGCATGTCCGGGTCTCCCGGACCACCGCTCGGGTAATGCAATTGCTCGGGGCTGAAGGCCTCGAGAACCAGTACCCCGCCCGGCCGCAGCGCGGCCGCCACCTGGCGGTGCACATCGGCGCGAATCGCCGGCGGCATGTGCACGAAGGTCAGCACGGCACCGTCATAGCTTGCCTGCGGCAGCGGGTGTTCCGGCAGACGGGCCTGAATGGCTTCGACTTCCACACCCCGCCGACGGGCCAGCCGCCTGAGCTTCGCCAGGCCCTTGGTGGACGGCTCGATCGAGGTGACCCTGAAACCCTGGCCGGCCAGCCATACGCCGTTGCGCCCTTCGCCATCGCCCACGCAGAGGATATGACCACCGGCCGGGAATCGACGGGCCTGCTCGACCAGGAAGCGGTTGGGTTGGGTGCCGTAACGGTAATCGTCGCCGGCGTATTTCTCGTCCCAGAAAGCATCCGACATCTTTCCCCTCCTCGCCGGGGTGGGCGGTCATTCCGTGGCAGCCACGAGCAACGCTAATGCTCCAGCAGGAAATCCAGCGGCTCGTCCGGACCCACGTCCCGGGGCGCCGCACCGGCCCGGAACACGCGTGCGGGACCGGGGCCGATCAGTTTCACGCGCGCGCCGTCCACCCGCAAGCCTGTCCCTTCGGGCAGGCCCACCACCGACACCTCCCGATTCAGCGTAATGAATTCGGCGAGACGCTGGTCACGGGTTTCCCCGCGGTGACCGTCGGGCAGGGCGTTGCTGTAGTGCGGGTTGATCTGGAACGGCACCAGATTCAGCGCGGCGAAACTTTCCGGCTCTTCTATGGGCATGTCGTTGGTCGTGCGAAGCGTCGGGCAGGCGAGATTGGAGCCGGCACTCCAGCCCATGTAGGGTGTGCCGGTCCTGACTGCATCACGAATCACGCTCATGAGTTCCCGGCGCTGCAACTCCGACACCAGGTGGAAGGTATTGCCGCCGCCGACCACCACGGCCGCCGCCCGCGCCAGCAGCCGTGCAGGATTGTCCGCCTCGTGAACCGAACGGATCGTGTAGCCGAGTTCGCGAAAACGATCGCGCACCAGCGCAGCGTAATCGCTGTAACTCACCGTCACGCCGGCAAAGGGCACGAAGGCCACCTCACCGTCCGTATCACCAAGGAAATCACGGATCGCCTGGGCCGGGGCTTCCAGGAAATCGGTATTTGCGCTGCGCGAACTGCTGAGGAGCAGGAGTTTTCTGTCGATCATGGTTGCTCTGATGCTGTTGTTCCTGATCAGGCCCGGAGGCGGCGGCCACGGAAGTCCCGCAGAATCTCGCGCGCCGCATTGTGACCGGGAGCGCCGGTGACGCCGCCACCGGGGTGTGTTCCGGAGCCGCATGTGTAGAGGCCACGCACGGGGCCGCGGTAGTCGGCATAGCCCAGCAGGGGCCGTGCGCTGTAGAGCTGGTCGAGGCTCAGTGCGCCATGGAAGATATCGCCGCCGACCAGGCCAAACTTCTCCTCCAGATCGAGCGGCGAGAGCGCCGTGCGGCCGAGCACGCTGGCCCGGAAATTGGGCGCCATCGCGTTGACCGTATCGATGATCTGGTCGGCGGCCTGTTCGCGGCATTCATTCCAGTCCAGGCCGTGCGGCAATTCGGGATTGAAATGCTGGCAGAAAAGACTGGCCACGTGTGCGCCCCTCGGGGCCAGCGTGTCGTCCAGGGTGCTGGAGATGACCATTTCCACAATCGGCCGGCGTGACCAGCCGTCGGCGCGCGCATCCTCGAAGGCACGCTCCATGTAGGCCAGGCTCGGCGCAATGATGATCCCGGCCTGGTGGTGTGGCTGAAGTTCGCGACCCGGCAGGCATCGGAAATCCGGCAGTTCGGACAGCGCCACATTCATGCGGAAGGTGCCCGAGGCACACTTGTAACGGCCCATGCGCTCGCGGAATTCCTCGTCCAGGTGCACGGGATCGACCAGCCGTTCGTAGAGCAGTTTCGGATTCAGATTGGAAACCACGCAGCGCGCATGCAATTCGGTGCCATCCGCCAGCGCCACGCCATTCGCACGTCCGTCGCTGATCAGTACCCGCTCGACCGGCGAGTTCAGATGGATATCCACGCCGCGGGCGCGCGCCTCCGCGGCCATGGCAGCGGTAATCGCGCCCATTCCGCCGATGGCGTGCCCCCAACTGCCCTTGCTGCCATTGACCTCGCCGAACACGTGGTGGAGCAGCACATAGGCCGAGCCCGGCGTATAGGGACTGGCGAAATTGCCGACCACCGAGTCGAAACCGAAGGCCGCCTTGATGGGGTCGGACTCGAACCAGCTGTCCAGCCAGTCTCCGGCGCTCTTGGCAAAGAAATCCATGACATCGCGCCGCGCGGCCATGGGCAGCTTCTTCAGCCGCCGGCCGGCCTTGAAGGCGCGCCAGACATCGCGCAGGCCACCGCCGGCATTGGGCGGGGTCTCCAGAACCATCTCGCGGAGCACGTCCGCCACGCGCTCCAGACGTTCGTAGTAGGCCGGCAGATTGGCCGCGTCGCGGTTCGAAAAGCGTGCCACCTCGGCCTGGGTGGAAGCGAGATCGGGACCGACCTTGAGGAAGTCGCTGTCACCCAGCGGCAGGAAATTCGACAAGGGACGTTCGACCACACGCAATCCGTGCTGGTGCAGGCGAAGGTCGCGAATCACCCGCGGATTGAGCAGGCTCACCGTGTAGCTGGCCACCGAGTTGCGAAAGCCGGGACAAAACTCCTCGGTCACGGCGGCACCGCCAACCACCGCGCGACGTTCGAGGACCGTCACCCGCAGGCCGGCTGCCGCCAGGTAACAGGCGCAGACCAGACCGTTATGGCCGCCGCCCACGATCAGGACGTCGGTGTCATCTCGCTTGTCTTTCATGCCCTGCCCACGAAGTTGGTAGAGCCCACCAGTTTACCAGCCGCGGGGACGCGCGCCGAACCCGCCGCTCAAATGTGCTGGCGCAACCACTGACCAAGCTGGGGGGCACTCATGGCTCCCGACTGCCGGGCAATCTCCCGGCCGTTGTTGAACACGATGACGGTGGGGATGCCCCGAATGCCGTAGCGGGCCGAGACATTGGGCGCATTGTCCGCGTTCAGCTTGGCAAAGCGCACTCTTGGCTCCAGCTCCCGGGCGGCCTGCTCGAAGGCCGGGGCCATCGCTTTGCAGGGGCCGCACCAGGGCGCCCAGATGTCGAGGACCACGGGCACACCGTCGCGCTTGAGATGGCGGTCGAATCCGGCTTCGTCCAGGTCCACGGGGTGCCCGTCGAAAAGACTTCCATGACACCGCCCGCAGGCCGGCTTTTCTTCGAGCCGTGCGGCGGGTACGCGATTGACGGCCTGACAGTGCGGGCAAACGAGTTCGATGGCTTCGGCCATGGGTATCCTCCGAATTGGCACACGACCCGCCGCGCTGGCGGGTCCATCCTCCATGAATGGGTCCCTGGCGCAGGCATTCAAGCCAAGGTAAGCCCGGAAACGCCGGCGCGTGAATGACCCAGGTCAACCACGCGGTCGGCCGAACGGATGGTGCTTTGCCGGTGCGCGATGATGACACGGGTGATATCGAGCCCCGCGATTGCGGCGTTGACCTCCGCCTCCCGGCCGGCATCGAGATGGCTGGTGGCTTCGTCGAGAAACAGGATGCCGGGACGCCGGTACAGCGCGCGGGCCAAGAGAACCCGTTGCTGCTGACCGCCGGAAAGCACTGTCCCCATGTCGCCGACCAGCGTGTCGTAGGTCATGGGCATGGCCTGGATGTCGGCATGTACCGCGGCCAGCCGGGCCGCTTCCTCGATGCGCGCGATGTCTGGCTGTTCATCGAAGAAACTGATGTTTTCCGCAATGGATCCGGCGAACAGCCGGTCATCCTGCATGACGGCTCCGATACCCGCACGGAACCGCTTCATGCCCAGCGCGCGGATGTTGGTGCCGTCGACTCGCACTTCGCCCTCCTCCGGGAGCAAAAGGCCGAGCATGATCTTGAGCAGGGTTGTCTTGCCGCAACCGGACGGCCCGACCAGGGCGACCGATTCGCCAGGCGAGACCTCGAACTCGACGCCGTCAAGTACGCGAGGCTCGCCCTGGGCGTAACGGAAGCTCACGCCACACACACTCAGGCGCCCCTCGATGGCTGTCCCGCCCTGCCCGCGATCGAGGTCCGGCTCTTCCTCGCTCAGGGCGATGTCACCCACACGGTTCAGGTGCAGGTCGAGCATGCGCAGGTCCACCCAGTGCTCAATCAGACTTCCCGCCCGATCCGTGAACTGGCTCTTGTAGGAAAGAAACGCATAAAGCATGCCCACTGAAAAGCCGCCGGCCAATACAGCCTTGGCGCCGATCCAGATGACCGCGATATTGGCTGCGCCAAACAGCACGCCGTTGAGCGCCGAATAGATGATGGACAGTCGACCGAGGCGGATGGAGGCATTGAAGCGGTCCACGACACGGTTTTGCCACGCGGCCTGGCGACCCGACTCGGCGTTGAAAATCTTGACCGCACGGGCGCCGCGCACCGTTTCCAGGAAGTTCGAATCCTCCTGTGCCTTGCGGACGATCTTCTCTTCGGTGGCCTCGCGCAGCGGTCTGAACATGCTCCAGCGGAGCAGCCCGTAAAACAGCACGACGCCGACCACCAGCAGACCAAGGCGCACGTCGTAGACCAGCATCATTGCCAGGGTCGCCACGGCCATGACACCGTCGAGAAGGGCCGCCACGAGCTGTGATGTGAGTGTGTCCTGAATGCGGTTCATGGAACCAAATCGGGAAACAATGTCGCCCACATGGCGCTTTTCGAAGAAGCTCGTGGGCAAGCGCAACAGATGACGGAACAGGTTGGTGACCAATTGCAGGTTCAATGAAGTCCCGAAGTAAAGGAGAACCCAGGAACGCGCCGCCCGCACGGCCACTCGCAATACGGCAAGCAGCAAGAAGCCCAGGCCGAGCACGGTGAGAAGATCCTGGTCTTCGGAGAGAATCGCCTGGTCCACCACAAGCTGGATGAAGAAAGGACTGACCAGGGCGAAGATCTGCAGGGCGGCACTGAGCAGCAGGACCTGCGCGAGCGCGCTCTTGACCCCCCGCATGCTTCGCCAGATCACACGAAGGTCCAGCCCGCCGGTATCGTCGCCGCGCTGAAAATCTTCGCTGCGCGAGAGCTCCAGGGCAACGCCCGTGAAATGCGGCGACAGGCTTGCCAGCGTCATGCTTCGCCTGCCTCGCGCGGGGTCGTGGATGACGCAGGCATCGCCGCGCACCGATTCAAGGACCACGAAATGGTTCATGTCCCAGTGCAGAACAGCCGGCAGTCGGAGGTGCGCCAACTCGTCGAGCGACAGACGCAAAGGCCGTGCCGACAGCCCCATGCGGCCGGCCAGTCGCGAGAGCTCCGCCAGATTGGCGCCTTTCAGGGAAAGCGAATGACGGTGGCGCAGGGTGACGAGATCCACATGGTAGCCGTGGTAACCCGCCACCATTGCCAGGCAGACAAGGCCGCACTCCGCAGCCTCCGTCTGCAGCATCACCGGCAGCCTCGGCCGGGGGCTGAAGCGCAATCCGAGTCTACCCATGAGTCTCCCCGAGAGCACTGTACAAAGGATCCAGAATCCAGTCCCACAACGAACGGCGGTCGAGAAGAATATCTGCCTTCAGGGAGATCCCGGGCCTCAGCGGCAGGCGCCTCCCATAGGCCATCACGGACTGACGGCGCAGTTGCACATCCACCGGATAGACGGGTCGCGAAAGCTTGAGCGGCGCGTGTATTTCGCGCGGGGTAAGAATGGTTCGCGAAACGGCACGGACTGTGCCGCGATAGCTTCCGAAACGTTCGTGGGGAAAGGCCGAGTAGCGAAGGCGGACCTGCTCGCCCGGGTGTATGAACCCGATCGCACTCGCCGGCACGTAGAGCCGGGCGCGCATCTGCGCATCGTCAGGTACCAGCGAAACCAGTGGCTGGTCTCCCACCCGCTCGCCCGGATGCACCGTTACGGCTGTGGCGGTGCCGGCCACCGGCGCTCGCAGCACATATTCCCGGCGAGCGCCGAGTCGCAGAAGTTGTTGAGTGATCTCTTCGATGTTGTCGTCTATCTGGCTGAGTCGGGTCCGGGCACGCAAACGGTCCGCGGGCAACGCCGACCGGGCGGCGTCCAGTTCGGCCCGGAGCGCGGCCTGGCGACTCTTGAGGTCCTGCTCGGCCGCCTGAAGGCGTAAATAGTCGTCGCGCGCCTGATCCAGGCGGGCTCCGGAAATGCTGCCGCTGTCACGCAGGGCTTCATAGCGGTTCAATCGGCGGCTGCTGGTTACCAGGCGCTGGTGATCGGTAGCCAGTTGCTCGGCCAGACGCTGAAGTTGCGACTTGAGTCCGTTGACCTTGTCGCGGTCCCGACGGACCTCCAGGCGAGCGAGCTTTTCCCGGCTCTGATACTGGTCGCGGAGATCGTCCAGCCGCCGGTCGAGATGACGGATGACAGCGGCATCCACGTCGGCGACACCGTCTGAGCTACGGGCTGTGGAAATGCTGAACAGCGGGTCGTTACGCCGGACATGCTGACCTTCCTCGACCATGCGCCGTGCCACCACGCCCGGACGCGGCGGGATGACTTCCGACACACCTTTGTCCGGCACCAGGTAACCGCTCACCTCCCGGCGCCGGGTGTAGTGTCCCAGGAAAAGGAACGTCAGGATGCACAAGGCCACCAGTGCCGAACCGGCAGAAAACACGCCGGTGGACACGGGCCGCACAAGCACCACATCCCCAAACATGCGCTCCTGGCGACGTGCCAGGGCCTCCCTTCGAAAAAGCTGTTGCCCCATCCCCTTTTTCGCCGCAGTCAATGCCGACAACGTGGGACGCTTTCCCCAAAGCACCCCGAAGGCGGCGCATGGTAACAGATGGAAGTCGGCAACGCATCACGCGGACCGTCGCTTTGCGCGTGGCGACCCGGGTGCCTACCATTGGCGCTTCCGGGGGGCTGGGACCGCCTCCAATCAGGAATCGAAGGGGGAGTTTTGATGCGCACTGCGCTTTTCTGCGCCGTGATGGCGCTGGCCACCGCGGCGCGCGCCAATGGCGCCTGCCAGACACTGGCGCAGCATGCCGATTCGCAGAGCCTGGCCGACCTGAGTCCGGCGCCCGGCCGAATAGACCTTGATAACGACGGCCACGCGGATGACCTTGTGGTGGCACCGGCGCCCGGAAGGGCGGGCCGGCAATGGCTGTCCCGGAAGCCAGCAGGGGGACCGATCATTCCACCGCCGGAATCCGACTGGAGTGAAAGCGTGGCGCAGGTGCGCGGAGTTCAATACCTGCTGTTTTCCGGTCCCCTGGGAAAATTGCGCGATGCCGACGTGATCACCCCGGACGGCACCCGGTATCACCGTTGCCGTTTTCATGCGGTGAGCGAATTGGCGGCCGCCGGCGCTCGGCATCCCACCCTCTGTCGCGGACTGCTCCATGCCCGGCCAGTGTCCGGGTTCACGCGCACCCGACTCGAGGTCGATCTGAACGGGGACGGTGTGCTGGAATCCGTGGTCCGCCGCAAGGCCCGCCGGGGAGATGGCAGCTGTGCCACGAGCTACCTGGATCTGGAGGGCCGGCCGACCGCACTTCGCCGGACGCTGCTCGGAGCGCAATCCCAGATTCTGGTGTCACGGTTCGACGGGCATATTCTGCCCAGCGGGTGCGGCGTACCCGGGCATTCGGCGCTGGTCGCGCGCCGCGGCCGAATCTATCTCAGGGTGTTGCGGCGCGCGTCCGGCCAGCCCGGCACGGCTGGCTTCGCGTTTCGCATCGGATCCGACGGGGCGACGCGAATCTGCCGCTACCTCCCGGAGCGGCGCACCGCGTGGGAGCGCCTCGACGAGAGGGCCGGCCATGTCGATCTGAACCCTCGGGCCGCCGAGGTCAGCGAGGTCGCAAGGCCCTGATGTGCAACGGCCAGCGCACGGTCCGTGGCTCCTCGGGTGCGCCCCAGGCACGCGCCAACTCGGGCTCGAGCAGGGCGAGGGGGTCCTCGCCCCGTGTCTGGCGATAGCGTTGCACGGCAGACCAGGTGCCCAGGTAGCCAAGCAAGTCCCCTAGCGTCCAGCGCTTTTCCATCGCAAGCCGGGGCGCTTCGATTTCCGGAAAGGGAAAAGTGAAGTCGCGGTATTGACGGTCGATCAGCCGCCGTTCGGGTGGCCAGTACGGACCCACGACTTCGTCGTAGAAATACCGCAGCACCGGATCGATGTCCGCGTTGACACCGTTGAACCCGTAACACCAGGCGACGAGCGCACCGCCTGGACGGCAGATCCGGCCCGCGGCATCGCAGAAACGTGGAAAGTCGAACCAGTGCAGGGCCTGCGCCACGGTGACCAGATCCACGCTGGCGTCGGCCAGCGGCGGGGCTTCCGCCGGCGCGACGAGATAGCGCACGCGCGGATGGACGCGCGCCCGCGCCAGTTGCTCGGCACTGGCGTCGGTGGCGACGACTTCATCGAAACGTTCGGCAAGGCGCAGTGCCGCCTGGCCATTGCCGGTGGCACAGTCCCAGGCACGCTCGTGCGATTCGCTCAGGCCCGCCAGCCAGTCGAACAGAGCCTCCGGATAATCCGGCCGGTAGCGCGCGTAGTCGTCCGCGTGGCCCGAAAAGTGGTCCTTGAAGACCGGGCCGGCCATCAGCCGCCGGACGGCTTGGCGCTGTCACCAGCCTTTGCGGGCGCCTGGCTCTTCTGCTGATTTGAGAGGTCGATGCCGGCATCCTTGAGCCGCACCTGGATGCGCTGGACCAGCACCGGCGCCATGGCCCGGCCCCATGTCTCGCCTGCCTGCATCGACTCGCGCATCACCATGGGCATGGTCTTGACCAGCTTCTTGCCCAGCGGGGTCTGGTAGAACTTGATCAGGTCCTTCAGATCCTGGTCGGAGAAATTGCGCGCGTAGATGGGCACCAGCATGTCCAGCAGGCCGCCATCGCCCTCGATGTTTTCGCCCAGCACTTTCTCGGTTTCTTCCTTGACGATCTGAAAGGCCTTCTTGTGGATGTTCGGGTCGCGGCGATGCAGCGCCGAATCAATGCGCCGAACGAGCAGACCGCCAATCTGACGCCCGATGCCCGCGGCGTTGGTGATCTTCATCAGGGCGAGGATGTGCTTGCGTTTCTCGGGTGGCACCGTCTGCCCGGAAGCCGGTGCGACTTTGTCAGCGCCGGAATTCTGGTCGGCCGCCTGGGCGAAGGACGGCGCGGCCGCGGTGATGGCCAGGGCCGCCATCAGGGCTGGGATGCGTGACATGGGCAACTCCGAATGCATTGCTGTGGGTGGCGCCGGACGGACTCCGGCGAGAGCGGCGGCCGTTCCCCGGGAACGGCCGCGCCCCGCGGACGCGTGCCGGTCAGCCGTGTTCCGGGCTGACGGCGCTGGAACCATTATCGGTAAACAGGGTGACCGCCACAATCGCGGCCAGCGAAAAGAAGAAGCCCGGCACGATCTCGTAGAGTTCGAAAATGCCGCCGTGGAGATTCTGCCAGACCAGCACGGTCAGACCGCCCACCACGATACCCGTGAAGGCCCCCGCCCGGTTCACGCGCGGCCAGAACAGCGAAAGGATGATGGTGGGGCCGAAGGCGGCACCGAATCCCGCCCAGGCATGGGATACCAGCGTGAGGACCTTGCTGTCCGGATTGAGCGCCAGCACGAAGGCGATCACCGCAATCGCCACCAGCGCCAGGCGCCCGCTCCAGAGCAGTTCCAGGCGGCCCGCATTGCGGCGCACCATGCCCTTGTACAGGTCCTCGGCGAAGGCGGAGGCCGACACCAGCAACTGGGCCGAGGCGGTGCTCATCACTGCGGCGAGGATGCCCGACAGGCAGATCCCGGCGATCACCGGCGGGAAGAGCTGGGTGGACATGAAAATGAAGACCTTCTCGCTGTCATCCCCCTTGAGCACATGATCGACCACGCCCAGCCCGGTGAATCCCACGAGTGCCGCGGCGGCCAGGGAAATCGTCACCCAGCCCATGGCGATGCGCCTGGAGGCGGCGATTTCATTCGGGTCGCGGATGGCCATGAAACGCGCCAGGATGTGCGGCTGGCCGGCATAGCCGAGGCCCCAGCCGAGCAGGGAGAAGATGCCGATCATGCCCAGGTGGTTGCCCGTGGCATCCACGAAGGGATCGAGCAGGTCGGGGCTGACCGCGTTCATGGTGTCGTGCAGTCCGCCGAAGCCGCCCACCAGGTACAACCCCATGCCAGCCACGATGACCAGGGCGAAGAACATCAAGGTGCCCTGCAGAACGTCATTCCAGCTCACCGCCAGAAAGCCGCCGATAAACGTATAGGTAATCACCGTGCCGCTGCCCAGGACCACGGCCCAGAAGTAGGGCAGGTGGAACAGGGCTTCGAAGAGTTTGCCCGCCGCCACGAAGCCGGAACTGGTGTAGAAGGTGAAGAACACCAGGATGAACAGGGCGGAAAGACTCCTCAGCAGGCGGGAATCGTCCTTGAAACGGCGCTCGAAGTAGTCCGGGAGAGTGAGCGAATCGTCGAGCTCTTCGGTCATGCGGCGCAGCCGGTTGGCGACGATCCGCCAGTTCAGGTAGGTGCCGATGAGCAGGGCTGCCACCATCCACAAAGAGCCCAGACCGCTCAGATAGGCCAGACCGGGCAGACCCAGCAGCAGCCAGCCGCTCATGTCGGAGGCCTGGGCGCTCAGGGCGGTCACCCAGCTGTTCAGGGAGCGTCCGCCGAGAATGTAGTCGGCCAGGTTCTGCGTGCGCCGCCAGGCGATATACGCAATCAGCAGCACCACGCCCATGTAGGCAACAAAGGTGCCGGCGATGATCTCGGTGTCGATGGTCATTCAATCCACTCCAGTCGAACGGGCGGGGCAACCGGCCGCGGGCCGCGAAGGGATCGCAGCGCGGGCAATGCCTGCCGCCTGTTTCTTGTTGTCGAGTTTCACGATCCCGGGCGGAAGCGGGGATCGGTAATGCTCATTTCGGTGACCGGCCCGTATTTGCCGATCTGGCCGCGGATGGCCGCGGCGTTGCCGATCAGGACGAAGGTCAGGTTGTCCGGATCAGGATACACGTCCCGGGCCACGGCTCGGATGTCGTCCAGGCCGGTGGCCTCCACCGCGGAAGCGTAACCGTCCACTTCCTGCCGGCCCAGCCCGTAGAACGCCAGTTCGGCGAGCCGTGCCGCAATCTGGCCGTCGGTTTCCAGCCGCAGCGGAAACTGGCCCAGCACGTAGGCCTTGGCCGATGCCAGTGTGTCGGCGTCCATGCCCTGGGCGCGAAAATTCGCGAGCACCGCAAGCGCCTTGTCGATCGCGGTCACGGTCGTTTCGGTGCGCGTGTAGGACTGGATCGAGAGCGTGCCGGGATGCCGAAGGCGTTCCAGGCTCGACCGGGCGCCGTAGGTCAGGCCGG
>JASFQN010000044.1:0-15353 GCA_050115425.1 Gammaproteobacteria bacterium
CGTTTTCCGACTCCAAGCTGCCCGACTACATCCTGCCGGTGTTTCCCGCGCTGGCCGTGTTGGCCGGCGAGGGGTTGATGCGCGCCGGGGCACGTTCGATGCGCTGGAGCGCCGCCATCAGCGCGGTGGCCGGGGCCGGCCTGCTGGCCGCGGTGCCAAAGCTGGCCACCTACCACAAGGCGGGGATTCCGCCGGACTATTACCAGACGCTCGCCTACTGGGCGGCGGGGGCCTTCGCGGTGGTGCTGGTTGCCGGTGTGCTGGCCTGGTTTCTTGCCCGGCGGCGCATGTTGCTTGCGGCGGCCGTACTGGCCGGCGGTTGGCTGCTTTTCGGCCAATTGATACTCACCGGCAGCCAGGTGATGTCTCCGGCCTTTTCGGGGCGCAGTCTTGCCGATCAGATTCGGCCCCATCTGACTCCTTCGATGCCGTTGTTCACGGTGCGCCATTATCAGCAGTCGCTGCCGTTCTATCTGGGGCGGACGCTGACGCCGGTGGAATATGAGAATGAGCTGGCTTTCGGCATGAAGCAGGCGCCCGAACTGCGGGTTGCCAGCCTGGACGACTTTGTACGGCGCTGGCGTTCGCTGCCGCGGGCGGTGGCCGTAATGGAGCCCGATACTTACCATCAACTGCGGGCACGCGGTCTGCCCATGGAAGTGATCGGGCGGGACGTGGAACGCCTTGCTGTGAGAAAACCATGAATGCAATCAGTTTTGCCCTGGTGCTGACCGGTGTGCTGCTCAACGCGGCCGCCCAGTTGTTGCTCAAGGCCGGTGTGAGCACGGTCGGTGAAATCCATTTGAGCTGGAACAATGCCTGGACGGCGGGGACGCGTCTGGCATTCGAGCCGCACATCCTCGGCGGCCTGACCTGCTACGTGGTCAGCGTTTGCGTCTGGATCGTCGCGCTTTCCCGGGTTCCGGTGAGCATTGCCTATCCCATGTTGTCAATCGGCTATGTGGTCAACGCCATTGCCGCGCGTTTCCTGCTCGGGGAGGAGGTAAGCCTGAGCCGGCTGATCGGCATCGGAGTCATCATCGTCGGTGTCTACATCGTCGCACGGAGTTGAAAATGAGCGATTTCCTGCCCTTCACCCGGCCGCAAATCGACGAGGCCACGATCGAGGCGGTTTCCGAAGTGTTGCGCTCGGGCTGGATCACCACGGGGCCGAAGGTCGCCGAGTTCGAGCAGCAGCTGACGGAGTATCTCGGTGGCAACCGTTTCGTGCGCACGTTCACGCACGCCACGGGCGCGTTGCAGGAAGCACTCACAGTCTGCGATATCGGTCCGGGCGACGAAGTGATCGTGCCGGCGATGACATTCGCCGCAACGGCCAATGTCGTGGTTCGCGTCGGCGCCACGCCGGTGTTCGTGGATGTGGATCTCGAGAGCCGGAACCTCCTTCTGGATCAGGTCGAGGCCGCCATCACGCCGCGTACCCGGGCCATCATGCCGGTTCACTTCGGCGGCCTGGCTGTCGATCTGGATGCGCTCTATGCTCTGGCCCGGCGACATGAGCTGCGCGTGATCGAGGATGCGGCCCATGCCATCGGTACGCGGTTCAAGAATCGTCTGATCGGCAGCGAAGGCGATATCGTGGTGTTCAGTTTTCATGCCAACAAGAATCTGACGACCATAGAAGGCGCGGCTGTTTCACTGGCCTCGGAGGCCGAAGCGCAACGCCTGGAACTGCTGCGTTTCCACGGTATTCGCAAGCGTGATGACGGCACGATCGATGTGCTGGAGGCTGCCGGCAAGTACAATATGACCGATGTCTCCGCCGTGGTCGGGATTCACCAGTTGCGCCGCCTTGATGAATTCAACCGCAAGCGGCGAATGCTGGCGGACCGTTATTTCGAAAATTTCGGTACCGACGCCCCCGGCGTGCTTCCGGCGCGCGGGGACGAGGGGCACAGTTGGCACATGTTCACGCTGTTGCTGCCCTTCGCCGACAATGGCTTCGACAGGGTGGCCTTCAGGGATCGCATGCAGACACGGGGTATCGGGGTCGGCATGCATTATCCCGCGGTGCCGCTGCTGGACTGCTATCGCCGGCGCGGATTCAGGGAAGGGCAGTTCCCGAACGCCGAACGGATCGGGCGTGAAACAGTGACGCTGCCGCTCTTTCCCGGGATGGAAGTGCCCGACGTCGATCGAGTATGTGAGGCCCTACGCGAAACCGTCCAGGAATGCCGATGACCAAGACCGCTCGCAACCAGATCGTGGAGCCGGAAGTCTCCGTGGTGATTCCGGTGTACAACGAAGAAGCCGTCCTGGGCGCGCTGTTCGAGCGCCTTTATCCGGCGCTTGATGCCCTGAATCGGCGCTACGAGGTGGTGTTTGTGGACGATGGCAGCGCAGACCGTTCCGCGGCGCTGTTGCGCGAGCAGTTCGAGCAGCGCCCGGACGAAACGCGCGTGGTGCTGCTGCAAAGCAATTTCGGGCAGCACGCGGCCATACTCGCCGGCTTTGCCGCGAGTCGGGGCGACAAGCTCGTCACGCTGGACGCCGACCTGCAGAATCCGCCGGAGGAAATCCACAATCTCCTTGCCAAGCTGGACGAGGGCTACGACTACGTCGGCTCCATCCGGCGCCGCCGCCGGGATGTCTATTGGCGCAAGTGGGCCTCGCGGCTGATGAACCGGATACGAGAAAGAATTACCCGCATCCGCATGACTGATCAGGGGTGCATGCTGCGTGGCTACGGCCGGCATGTCGTGGATGCCATCAACAATACCAGCGAAATCAATACCTTCATTCCGGCGTTGGCCTACATGTATGCCTCGCGTCCGGTGGAGATAGAGGTCGAGCACAGCGAACGGGAGCTGGGCAAATCGAAGTATTCGCTGTACAGCCTGATACGACTGAATTTCGATCTGGTCACCGCGTTCTCGGTGGTGCCTCTGCAGTTGTTTTCCTTCTCGGGCATCATTCTCTCGGGCGCCTCCGCCGCGCTCGTGCTTTACATAGGGCTTCGCCGACTGTTCCTGGGCCCGGAAGTGCAGGGCGTGTTCACGCTTTTCGCAATCACGTTCCTGCTTATCGGCATTCTGTTGTTCGGCATTGGGCTGCTCGGTGAATATGTCGGACGCATCTACCAGGAGGTCCAGAAGCGGCCACGCTATCTCGTGCGGGCGATTCTCGAGCAGCAGGGGAAGCGCGGCGAATGACGCGCGCGGTCGTCTTTGCCTACCACGATGTCGGCGTGAGGTGTCTGTCCGCCCTGATCGATGCGGGCGTGGATGTGGGCCTGGTCGTAACGCACCAGGACAATCCCGCGGAGACCATCTGGTTCGCCAGTGTCGCGCAGCTGGCCAACCGGGCGGGCATCCCGGTGGTCACGCCTGACGATCCCGCAGCCCCGTCCCTGCTCGAGCAGGTTCGCGCCTTGCGGCCGGATTTCATCTTTTCCTTCTACTACCGTCACATCCTGCCCGAAGCGTTGCTCTCGAGTGCGAGCCAGGGGGCGTTGAACATGCACGGGTCGTTGCTGCCGCGCTACCGCGGCCGGGTGCCCGTCAACTGGGCGATCATTCGTGGCGAGGCCGAGACAGGTGCCAGCCTGCATTACATGACGGCGCGGCCTGACGCCGGTGATCTCGTCGACCAGCAGGCAGTGCCAATTCTGATCAATGACACCGCGCTGGATGTTTTTCGCAAGGTGACCTGCGCCGCCGAGCAGGTCCTGCACCGCAGCCTGCCCGGACTCCTGGACGGCAGTGCGCCCCGGCAGCCGCTGGATCTCGCCAGGGGTGAGTACCTGGGTGGGCGACGCCCGGCGGACGGCCGGATTGACTGGTCGCGGCCCGCCGTTGAGGTGCACAATCTGATTCGCGCGGTAGCGCCGCCCTATCCGGGGGCTTTCTGCGACAGTGAAGCCGGGCCGCTGGCCATATTCGGCAGTTGGTACCGGGGCGAGGCCGCGCGCCATCCGGACAGCGCTCCCTGCCTGTACCGGGAGAACGAGCACTGGTTTGCCGACTGCGTCGACGGCAGGCGGCTCCTGCTCACCGAACTGACATTCGACGGTGGACCCCTGTCTGCCGATCCATCCGAACCCATCAAGCTGGGAGAACGCACGTGTTGAAGATTCTCATTCTGGGTGTCAACGGTTTTATCGGACACCACCTGAGCAAGCGGATCATTGCCGACACCGATTGGGAAGTGTACGGCATGGACATGTTCTCGGACCGGGTCACCGATCTGATGGACAACCCGCGCTTCAACTTCTTCGAAGGCGACCTGACCATCAACCGCGAATGGGTCGAATACCATCTCAAGAAGTGCGATGTGGTGTTGCCACTGGTGGCCATCGCCACGCCGGCAACCTACGTCCAGGATCCGCTGCGGGTCTTCGAACTGGATTTCGAGGCAAACCTTCCGGTCATTCGCAAGTGCGTGCAATACCGCAAGCGGGTCATCTTTCCGTCCACGTCGGAAGTCTACGGCATGTGCCGCGACACCGAATTCGACCCTTACAGCTCCGAGCTCGTGCTGGGGCCGATTCCCAAGCAGCGCTGGATTTACAGCTGCTCCAAACAGCTCATGGACCGCATCATCTGGGCATACGGCGAGAAGGAAGGCCTGGACTTCACGCTGTTTCGTCCCTTCAACTGGATCGGCCCCGGGCTGGACAGCATTTTCACGCCCAAGGAAGGCAGTTCGCGTGTGGTCACGCAGTTTCTGGGTCATATCGTGCGCGGCGAGGATATCCGGCTGGTGGACGGCGGCAATCGCCGTCGCGCTTTCACCTATGTGGACGATGGCATCAGCGCACTCATGAAGATCATTGCCAACGACCAGGGCGTGGCCAATGGACGTATCTACAATATCGGCAATCCGGAGAACGACTTCTCCATCCGCGAACTCGCCGAGATGATGCTCAGGACCGCGGATCGTTTCCCGGTCTACCGGGAGACAGCCAGGCAGGTGAAGCTGGTGGACGTGTCCGCGGACAACTACTACGGCAAGGGATACCAAGACGTGGAAACCCGCGTGCCCAACGTCAGCTACACGCAGGAAGAACTCGGCTGGAAGCCAACCGTGGACATGGAGACCGCCTTGGAGAAGATTTTCGACTTCTACAAGGACCACGTCCCCGAAGCGCGCCGGTTGCTGGAGCAGGGCAACGACTGACCGGGGCCGCAGGATGCGACTGGCGCTCAAGATTGATGTGGACACCCTTCGCGGAACGCGCGAGGGCGTGCCGGCGTTGGCACGGGTACTGCGTGAGCGGGAACTGGATGCGACCTTCCTGTTCACTCTGGGGCCCGACAACACCGGCCGGGCCCTCAAGCGGTTGTTCCGGCCCGGTTTTCTGGCCAAGGTCATGCGCACTTCCGTGGCCAGCAATTACGGGCTGAAGACCCTGTGCTACGGCGTGTTGATTCCGGGCCCGGACATCGGCCGCAGGGCCGCGAACGACATGCGCCGGGTGGCGGCCGAGGGTTTCGAGGTCGGCATTCATACCTGGGACCACATCCGCTGGCAGGATTATGTGGCGCGCAGGGGTGCCGAGTGGACGCTGGCCGAATTCAGGCCTGCAGTGGAGCGCTTCCGGGAGGTTTTCGGCGAAGAACCACACTGTTTCGGGGCTGCCGGATGGCAGATCAACGCCCACGCGCTGCTGCTCGAGGCCGAGACCGGCATGCGCTACGCCAGTGATTGCCGGGGGGAGAGGCCGTTTCTTCCGGTGGTGGACGGAGAGACATTTTCCTGTCCGCAGTTGCCCACCACGCTGCCCACGCTGGACGAACTGATCGGTCGTGAAGGCATCACGGCCGAAAATGTCGCGGATCGACTGCTCGAACTTGGCAGCCGTCCGCCACGAGGCGGCGGGGATCATGTATTCACGTTGCATGCCGAACTCGAGGGCATGGCCTATCTGGAGGTATTCGAGAAGTTGCTGGACGGGTGGTCCGATCGCGGTGTGGAAATATGCGCCATGCGCACGCTCCGGGACGACCTGTCCCTGGAGGCGTTGCCACGTCATGAACTGATCTCCGGCCGGGTCCCGGGACGCTCGGGAACGCTGGCAGTCCAGGGACGCGAACTGGCCGGCTGACACCGGATCGGGGGAGAGCATGTATTCACTGCTGCGCTACCAGACCGTCGAGAGGCGATCGCGTGATCCGCTGTTCTGGTTGGTCATGCTGCTCGGCGTTGTGGTCCTCGGTGCGGGCATCGGACTGCGCGACCCCTGGCCGGTGGACGAGCCGCGCTTCGCCCTGATTGCACGGGAAATGGTCCACACGGGCCGGTGGCTGTTTCCGCACGTGGCCGGCGTTCTCTATCCGGACAAGCCACCACTCTTCATCTGGTCCATCGCATCGCTCTATGCGGTGATCGGCAATATCCGTCTGTCCTTTCTGCTGCCTTCCTTTCTCTCCGGCATGGCCTGCCTTTGGCTGATCTACGATCTCGGGACCCGGCTCTGGCAACGGCGCGTCGGTGCCCTGGCCGCGCTCGCGCTGTTGCTGACCCTGCAATTCACGCTGCAGGCGAAGCGGGCCCAGATTGATGCCATGCTCTGTCTGTGGACCACGCTCGCCCTCTATGGCTTGTGTCGGCACTTGCTGCTGGGGCCCGCCTGGCGCTGGTACTGGGGCGCCTGTGTCGCCATGGGGCTGGGGGTGATTACCAAGGGCGTCGGTTTTCTGCCCTTGCTTGTCCTGTTGCCCTGGGCGTGGGGCCTGCGCCATGAATGGCACGCGCTGGCCCGGCCCACCGGACCGGCCTGGCGCTGGGCCCTGGGTCCTGTGCTGTTGCTGGCCACGATTGGCGCCTGGCTCGTGCCCATGCTCATCGCTGTCGCGACAAGGCATGATCCGGCGCTTGCCGCCTACCGTGACAATATCCTCTTTCATCAGACAGCCGAGCGCTACGGCGAGTCCTGGCACCATCTGCAGCCGGTCTGGTTCTATCTCGTCAATATCATCCCGGTGTTCTGGTTGCCGCTTTCGGTCGCATTGCCCTGGCTGATCCCCGCCTGGTACCGCCGCTGGCGGCGGCGCGACGCGCGCTTCCTGTTGCTCCTGGGGTGGGTCGTGCTGGTGCTGATCTTCTTTACTGCGAGTCCTGGCAAGCGCGGTGTCTATCTCCTCCCCGCCGTGCCCGCCCTGGCCCTGGCCGCGGGCCCGTTGCTGCCGGGCCTGATACGTCTGCGGAGGGTTCGCCTCACGGCTTTCTGGCTGACGCTTCTGCCGGGCCTGGCCGGGCTGGCGGCACTGACCTGGCTGTTCCTCGCGCGACCCGGTCTCGCCCATGAACTGGAGGTCAGCTATGCCATCCGTCCCTGGGCCTTTCTCTGGACCCTGTCGGCGTTGCCGGTGCTCACCGCACTGGTGGGACGCATTCGCCATGCGTTGCCGGCGCTGGCGGTGTTTCTCTGCGGCCTGTGGTTGCTCTACGGATTGTGGGGTTATCCGCTGGTCAACGACACCCAGTCGGCCCGTGACGTGATGACCAATGTGGCGCGGGCCACCCCGGATGGCAGTCCGGTCGGCCTCATCGGCTGGCGGGAACAGATGGTGCTGCAGGCCCGCCAGCCCGTGGTCCATTTCGGCTACCGGCGCGAGGATCCGGATCAGGAATTCATGGATGCGCTGGCCTGGCTGGTGCGTGCGCCTGATCGTTGGCTCTTGTTGAAGGAGGATCGCGTGCTGCCAGGTTGCCTGGATCTCACGCGCGGCCGGGACATGGGCATGCGCAGCGATGAACATTGGCTCCTGGTCAATCAAGATGCATTGACCCCGTCCTGCCGCGAGATGGCCCGTCGGCGGCCGGTTTCCGACCGGACCGTGCGTGTTCCGCCCTTGCCCTGAATATTCCCTTACTCTGTTGCCATGTTGCGCATATCCGGCAAGGTTGCCATCCCCGACGACGAGATCGAACTCTCGGCGGTTCGCGCCCAGGGAGCCGGCGGCCAGAATGTGAACAAGGTGGCCACGGCGATCCACTTGCGCTTCGATATTCCCGGATCCTCGCTTCCGCCGTTCTACAAGCAGCGCCTGCTGGCCCTTGACGATCGTCGGATCAGCCGCGAAGGCATCGTGGTGATCAAGGCACAACGCAGCCGGAGCCAGGAAGCCAATCGCGAGGATGCCCTGCGTCGCCTGCAGGCGTTGGTGCAAAGCGTGACTGTGACACGCCGCAAGCGCGTGCCCACTGCACCCAGCAAGGCGGCGCGCCGCCGGCGAATGGATGAAAAAACGCGCCGGGGTCGGACCAAGGCGTTGCGTGGCAAGGTGGATTCCGACTGACAATCCGGAGCGAACAGAATGTCGCGGTGGAGTATGTCGACTATAGTTTGAAGATCGGTTCGATAACACCATAAGAAATTTCAATCCATCGTGAGCAAAGGCACCACGCCGGAACATGTCAAGCCGCGACTGCTGCTCGTGGACGATTCCAGAGTCATGCGCGCCTCAGCCGGCCGGATACTGGGCGGCGAATTCGACGTCGTGCTGGCCAAGGACGGCGAGGAGGCCTGGGCCTGCCTGGAAAATGACGGTGAGATCCAGGCCGTGTTTACCGACCTTGGCATGCCGCGTCTCGACGGCTACGGTCTGCTGGAACGCATTCGTCAGTCCGATATCGACAGGATCAGCCATCTGCCGGTCATCATCGTCACCGGCCAGGAGGGGGATGAGGCGCGGGCCGACGCCCTGCGCCGCGGTGCCACGGATTTCATCACCAAGCCCTTCAACCAGATCGACCTGACCGCCCGGGCGCAGGCTCATGCCACCAACACCCGCCAGCAGCGCACGCTGGAGGAAAACACAACGCTGGATTCGCTGACCAAGCTGGGCAACCAGCGGTACTTTCTCGACAAGATCGCCCAGGACCGTTCGTTCACCCTGCGCCACAGCCAGGATTTCTCCATCGTCTATCTGGATGTGTGCAATATCCGCACCATCGCCGCCACCGCGGGCAAGGAGCAGGCGGCCCTGGTGATCAAGCAAGTCGCCAGCGTCATTCGTACCACCATCCGCCAGGAGGATACCGCGGCGCGGGTGAATACCGGCCGCTTCGCCATCAGTCTGCCGGCCTGCGACGCCCGCGGTGTACGACAGCTGGCCAGGCGCCTGCAGAACGTGCTGAATGCAGCCAACGAACGCCACAGCGCCCGCAGCATGGCCTTGCAGGTGGTCATTGCTGCGACCACGCCGTCGGACGAGCCGGATGCCGAGATGGATACTGTTCTTGCCGAGCTGGAAGCCTCGCTGGTGCCGGCCGGATCCGAGGGTATCGAGATCGCCGCCGTGGGCGCAGCCGCGCCGGCCGGACATACCCGCAAAGCGGCACGGACGGGGGGCAAGGGTCCTTCGCTCGACCAGGCGCTGGCCATGATAGAAGCCGGAGAGCAGGCCAAGGTACGCCCGTATCTGGGCAAGCTGGTCAACCAGTTGCTGCCGCTGCTCCGCCTGCTCAGCGAAAGCCAGCGCGACAAGCTGGCGATGTATCTGAAGTGCGACGAATCCTGAGGACGACGAAAAAGACCCGCTTGTCGCGGGCCTTTTCCTGCAAACCTGGTCGGGGTGACTGGATTTGAACCAGCGACTCCTGCCTCCCGAAGACAGTGCTCTACCAGGCTGAGCTACACCCCGGTTTGGTGGGAATTCGCCGGGGCCGGGCCCCGGGAAGCGGCATACTATACGGGAAGGCTTGAGGCGATTCAATCAGACGATGAGACGGTCCGCGCGACCTCAACTGACCCGTTCGACAGTAAATCCGGCCAGCGCGTGAAGTGCCTCCCGTTCCGGCGTTTCGGGCAGTGCGGCGAGGCAACTGGCGGCCTCCTCGGCGGCCTGGCGGGCCCGGTCGAGCGTGTAATCCAGGGCACCCGTCTCCCGGATGGCTGCAAGCACCGGATCCAGCGAGTCCAGACCGCCGTGCTCGATGGCCTGGCGCACCAGTTCGACCTGCTCGGGACGGCCTTCACGCATCACATGAATGAGTGGAAGGGTGGGTTTGCCTTCGGCAAGGTCGTCACCGACATTCTTGCCCATCTGGTCCGCCGAGGCCGAATAGTCGAGCACGTCGTCCACCAGCTGGAAGGCCGTGCCGAGCTGCATGCCATAACGGGCCAGCGCGGCTTCCGCGTCGGCCGGCAGTTCCGCCAGGACCGCGGCACACTGGGCGCCGGCCTCGAAGAGCTTGGCGGTCTTGCGTTCAATCACCGCCATGTAGCGCTCTTCGGTCGTATCGGGATCGTTGCAGTTGAGCAACTGGAGCACTTCGCCCTCGGCAATGGTGTTGGTCGCGTCGGCGAGAATTTCCATGATCCGCATGCTGCCCAGGCCCACCATCATCTGAAACGCGCGGGAGTAGAGAAAGTCCCCGACCAGCACGCTGGCTTCGTTGCCCCACAGGGCGTTGGCCGTTTCCCGGCCGCGGCGCAACTCCGAGGCATCCACCACGTCGTCGTGGAGCAGCGTGGCGGTGTGGATGAATTCGATGATCCCGGCCAGCGGCACGTGATGGGGACCGTCATGGCCGGCGGCCCGGGCCGCGAGCAACACCAGTATCGGACGCAGCCGCTTGCCGCCGCTGTTGATGATGTAGTGACTCAGCTGGTTGATCAGGACGACATCGGAGGCGAGCTGGCGCCGGATCTCGGCGTCCACCGCGGCGAAGTCTTCCTTGATGAGCGAGCGAATCTGATCCAGCGGCATGGCCGGTCCGGGGTAGTCAATGACCGGGCGATGCTAGGGGCCCGCCCGGGGGGTGTCAAGGCCGCTCCCGGGCTGGCCTGGCCGGGGGCGGGACAGGCGCAAATCGGTTTGACGCGGGCCGGCGCAGGCAGTAGAATTCCCGCCCTTTGGCGGTTACTGGATTTTTCTGGAGAAGCGCGATGTACGCCGTAATTGAGACCGGTGGCAAGCAGTACCGGGTGAGCGAGGGCGACACCATCAAGGTGGAGAAACTCGCCGCCGACGAAGGTGCCGCCGTGGAATTCGACAAGGTTCTGATGGTGGGCAAGGACGAGAAGAACGTCCTGGTCGGTGCCCCCTATGTCGACGGCGGCAAGGTGACCGCCACCGTCAAGGCGCAGGGTCGCCACCGCAAGATCGAGATCATCAAATTCCGTCGCCGCAAGCATTATCGGCGCCAGGCGGGTCACCGCCAGCACTACACCGAACTGACCATCACCGGCATTTCGGCGGGCTGACGGCGCACCAGATCTGAGGTAATTCGAGATGGCACATAAAAAGGCAGGCGGCAGCACTCGCAACGGCCGCGATTCAGAGTCAAAACGCCTCGGGCTCAAGCACTTCGGTGGCGAGCAGGTCCGGGCCGGCAACATAATTGTCCGGCAGCGCGGCACGCGCTTCCATGCGGGGCGCAACGTGGGCCTGGGCAAGGACCACACCATTTTTGCCAAGACGGACGGCAAGGTGGTCTTCGAGACCAAGGGCCGGGAAAAACGCCGCTACGTGAGCGTGGTGACGGACTGAGTCCGGGTCCACAAGGGATCGGATACGAAAAGGCCCCGTCGCGACGGGGCTTTTTTGTTGGTGGAACGCATAGACATGAAATTCGTTGATGAAGCGACAATCAGGGTGCAGGCCGGTGACGGCGGCAGTGGCTGCGTCAGCTTCCGGCGGGAAAAATACATTCCCTTCGGCGGCCCCGACGGCGGCGACGGGGGGGATGGCGGCAGCATCTACCTGGTCGGCAACGAAGGTATCAACACCCTCGCGGATTTCCGGGTGACCCGCAGCTATCGTGCCGAGCGTGGCGAGAACGGCATGGGTCGACAGATGACCGGGAAGAGCGGTGCCGATCTTTTCGTCCCGGTGCCGGTGGGTACGCTGGTCTATGACGCCGATACCGGTGAACTGATTGGTGATGTCGTGGACCACGAGCAGAAACTGCTCGTCGCGCAGGGCGGATTTCACGGCCTGGGCAATACCCGCTACAAGTCGAGCACCAACCGCGCCCCGCGCCAGTCGACCCCGGGCACCCCGGGTGAGCGCCGCAGCTTGCGGCTGGAACTCAAGCTGCTCGCCGATGTGGGACTGGTCGGCCTGCCCAATGCGGGCAAGTCCACGCTGATACGTGCCGTGTCTGCGGCCCGGCCGCGGGTGGCCGACTATCCGTTCACCACGCTGCACCCCAATCTCGGCGTCGTCCGCGTGGGTGAGACCCGCAGTTTCGTGATGGCCGACGTGCCCGGACTGATCGAGGGCGCGGCTGACGGCGCGGGACTGGGTGTCCGGTTCCTCAAGCACCTGCAGCGCACGCGTCTGCTTCTCCACGTGATCGATGTGGCGCCCTGGGAGGGAACGGGCGATGCGGTTGCGGATGCGCGCCGGATCATGCGCGAATTGGCGCGGTTCAGTCCCGCGCTGGCCGAGCGCCCGCGCTGGCTGGTCCTGAACAAGGTGGATCTGCTCGCCGAAGACGAGCGCGAGGCGCGGTGTGCCGAAATCGCCAACGGTCTGGAATGGGAGGGCCCCGTCTACCGGATATCCGCCCTGTCCGGCCAGGGGACCGAACGCCTGACCCAGGACATCATGAACTGGCTGGAGGAGATGGCTTCCGACCGCTCCGCCGAAGCGGAGTGCTAGGTTGCGTGACGGACCCGACCCCGTTGCCGAAGGCGCGACCGGGTCGAAGACGGGAAAAGGGCAATAGGGCAACAAAAAAGGCCGGTCAATGACCGGCCTTTTTGCGTTCCGGGCTTCGCAGCCTCAGCTCTTCATCTCGCGGATGCGCTGATTCAGGCGCGACTTGTGGCGGGACGCCTTGTTCTTGTGGATGATGCCCTTGTTGGCCATCTTGTCGATCATGGGAACCGCCGCCTTGTAAGCCTGCTCGGCGTCCGCCTGGTTGCCGGCGGCCACGGCCTTGAGCACCCGCTTGATCGACGTGCGGAAGGCGGAGCGCAGGCTGGCGTTGTGCTGGCGGTGGGTCTCCGCCTGCCGGGCGCGCTTTCGGGCTTGGTTGCTGTTGGCCAAGGTGGAACTCCTGAATGTCCTGATACTGTTGGATGGCGCCTGAGGGCGACCCTAAAAAGGCGAGTATGATGCGGATTTTGCAGCCGTTTGTCAATTGGCGCGCGCCATGGCGGGTCTCTGGCCGTATGGGTAGAATTCGCCACTTTGGACACTGCCGGATGCGGGGATTTCGCCAGCCATGAGCCGAAGCCTGTTGCGTTCCACCGTGGTGGTCGGCGGCACCACGCTGCTCTCGCGAATCCTTGGATTCGCCCGGGACATGGTGTTTGCCCGGGCCTTCGGCGCCGGCCTGGTCATGGACGCCTTTTTCGTGGCCTTCAAGATCCCCAATTTCATGCGGCGCCTGTTCGGGGAAGGGGCGTTTTCCCAGGCCTTTGTGCCGGTGATTGGTGAATACCGGACCCGCAGGGAACACGAGGAGGTTCGCGAACTGGCCGACCGGGTCGCCGGCTCCTTCGGCGGGTTGTTGTTGCTGATCACGGTGATTGGCGTGCTGGCCGCCCCGCTGCTCGTGTACCTTTTCGCCTACGGTTTCACCGCCTCACAGGACAAGTACGACCTCACCGTGGCCATGCTGCGGGTGACTTTTCCCTATCTGTTTTTCATTTCCATGACCGCCTTCGCCGGCGGCATTCTCAATACCTACGATCGTTTTGGCGTGCCGGCTTTCACGCCCGTGCTGCTCAACATCATGCTGATTGGCGCCGCACTCTGGGCCGCGCCGTATTTTTCGCAGCCGGGGATGGCGCTGGCCTGGGGGGTGTTTTTCGCCGGTGTGGTGCAACTGGCCTTTCAACTGCCTTTTCTCGCCCGCCTGCGTCTTTTGCCCAGACCGCGCTGGGGCGGGCTGCACGAAGGCGTACGCCGGATCATGCGCCTGATGCTGCCGGCCCTCTTCGGCAGTTCGGTGACCCAGGTCAACCTGTTGCTGGATACGCTGATTGCCAGTTTTCTCGCCACCGGCTCGGTGAGCTGGCTGTACTACTCGGACCGCCTGATGGAATTTCCCCTGGGGGTTTTCGCCATCGCCCTGGGTACCGTCATACTGCCGAACCTTTCACGGCGCCACGCCGCCGAGTCGCGCGAAGCATTTTCCAATACCCTGGACTGGGCGCTGCGACTGGTGCTGCTGGTCGGCGTACCCGCGGCGGTCGGGTTGTTCGTGCTCGCCGGCCCGATGCTCACCACGCTGTTCCAGTACGGCAAGTTCACCGCCCGCGACACCCACATGGCGACCTTCAGTCTGATGGCTTTCGCCCTGGGCCTTCTGGGCTTCACGCTGGTCAAGGTGCTTGCTCCGGGCTATTTCGCCCGGCAGGACACCCGCACGCCCATGCGCATCGGCATCGTCGCGGTCCTCGCCAATATCGCTTTCAATCTGGCGATCACGATTCCCCTGGCGTGGTCGGGTTTCGCGGCTCCGCATGCCGGCCTGGCGCTGGCCACCTCGCTGGCCGCTTTTGTCAACGCGGGGCTGCTTTACCGCGGCTTGCGCGGAGGCGGTTTCTACAGGCCCCGGCCCGGTTGGCGGCCCCTGGCGGTCAGGGTGTTGTTTGCCAATGCGGTGATGGGCGGCGTCGTCTGGTGGGGCAGCGGTTCGCTGGCTCGCTGGTCAGCAATGCACGCCGGCGGGCGTATCTTCCACCTGGCCGGCTGGATCACCGCCGGCGCGCTGGTCTATCTGGCCACACTCCTGCTCACCGGTGTCCGCCCGCGCCACTTTCGCGGTCGCAGTCCGGAATGGTGAGGCGCGTCGGCAACGGGGTGTGTTCGTTGCCGGCCATCCGTATAATCCGGAGTTTTAGTCCGGGTTTTCGATGGAACTGATCCGCGGCCTGCACAACCTGAAAGCGTGTCACCGCGGGTGTGTGGCAAGCATCGGCAATTACGATGGCGTCCACCTCGGTCACCTGCGCGTGCTCGGGGAACTCAATGCGCGCGGGCGCGAACTGGGCGTGCCCAGTGTCGTGATCACCTTCGAACCGACACCGCGCGAATTCTTCCAGCCCGACAAGGCACCACCGCGCCTGACCCGGTTCCGGGAAAAGTGGGAAGCCCTGGCGGCTGCGGGCGTGGACCGCCTGCTGGTATTGCGGTTCGACCGGCGGTTGGCGGGCATGGACCCGGAGGATTTCATCCAGCGTATCCTGCTGGACGGGCTTGCGGTGCGCCACCTCGTGGTGGGCGACGATTTCCGCTTCGGCCACAACCGTGCCGGTGATTTTGCCATGCTCTGCGCGGCCGGGCACAAGGAAGGCTTCGGGGTGGAGGCCATGCCCACGGTGGATCTGGACGGCGAGCGGGTGAGCAGCACGCGAATCCGCCGGGCGCTGGCCGCCGGCGACCTGGAGCTGGCTGCCCGGTTGCTGGGACGCCCCTATGGCA
>JASFQN010000045.1:0-15105 GCA_050115425.1 Gammaproteobacteria bacterium
ACCATGCCACCGGCGCGGCCTTCGCCTTCAAATACCGCAACGAGAAGCGCGCGTCTGTGACGGTCATCGGTGACGGCGGCACGTCCCAGGGCGACTTCTACGAATCCCTGAATGCCGCGGGCGCCTGGAATCTGCCCGCCGTGTACGTAGTGGCCAACAACAAGTGGGCCATCTCGGTGCCACTGGCCGTCCAGACCGCCTGTGAGACGCTGGCACAGAAAGGCATTGCCGCGGGCATGCATTCCGAACAGGTGGACGGCAACGACTTCATCGCCATGCGCGACGCCATGGACCGCGCGCTGGAGCGGGCACGCGCCGGCCAGGGCCCGACGCTGATCGAGGCCATGACATACCGTCTCTCCGACCACACCACCGCCGACGACGCGCGCCGCTATCGGGACGATGCCGAAGTCGAGGAGCACAAGGCCAAGGAACCGCTGATCCGCGCCCGCAAGTACCTGATCGAGAAGGGCTGGTGGAGCGACAAGGAAGACGAGGCCTGGCTTGCCGAATGCGCCAGACAGATTGATGCCGAAATCAAGATCTACAAGGAGACCGGCAAGCCGCCGGTGACCGACATGTTCGATTACATGTTCGAGGAACTGACCGACAACCTTCGCGAGCAGCGCGAAGCCGCCATCGAGGAGGCCGAACAGCATGGCTAAGATCACGATGGTGGAAGCATTGACCCAGGCGATGGCGTGGGAAATGGAGCATGACGAATCGGTCGTCGTGCTCGGTGAGGATGTGGGTGTGAACGGCGGCGTATTCCGCGCCACGGTGGGCCTGCAGGAGAAATTCGGCAAGGAGCGCGTGGTCGACACCCCACTGGCCGAGGCGCTCATTGCCGGTGTCTCCATCGGCATGGCCGCGCAGGGCCTCAAACCGGTGGCCGAGATCCAGTTCTCGGGCTTCATCTATCCCACAGTGGACCAGATGATCAACCACGCCGGCCGCCTGCGTAACCGTACGCGTGGCCGTCTGCACGTGCCGATGGTCCTGCGTGCCCCGTCCGGCGGCGGCATCCATGCGCCGGAACATCATTCCGAATCCAATGAAGCAATGTTCGCGCACATGCCGGGCATCCGTGTGGTCATGCCCTCCTCGCCGCGGCGGGCCTACGGCCTGTTGCTGGCCGCGATTCGCGACCCCGATCCGGTGGTATTCCTCGAACCCACCCGCCTCTACCGCATGAACAAGCAGGAAGTCGCAGACGACGGCGAGGCACTGCCGCTGGATACGTGCTTCGTGCTCCGCGAGGGTGCGGACGTGACGCTGGTCACCTGGGGCGCCATGGTGCACGAAAGCCTGCAGGCGGCCCAGCAGCTGGCCGACGAGGGCGTGGACGTCGAGGTGATCGATCTGGCGACCGTGAGCCCGATCGACTTCGAAACCATTCTCGAGTCCGTGGAAAAGACAGGCCGTCTGGTGGTCGTGCACGAGGCACCCAAGACCTGCGGCGTGGGCGCGGAAATCGCCGCCGAAGTCGCCGGCAAGGGAATCTATGACCTCAAGGCCCCGATCCAGCGAGTGACGGGTTACGACACGCCGATCCCGCTGTTCAAGATGGAGCATGACTACATGCCGGGCGTGGACCGGATCAAGCGGGCCATCAAGACAACGCTGGAGGGCTGAGCATGGCCAAGACATTCAATCTGCCCGACCTCGGCGAAGGCCTGCAGGAAGCCGAAATCGTCGAATGGAAAGTGAAAGAAGGCGACGTGGTCGCCGCCGATGATCCGCTGGTTGCGGTGGAAACGGCCAAGGCGGTGGTTGACGTGCCCTCGCCCTGGGCCGGCAAGATCGTCAAGCTGCACTGGAAGGAAGGCGACATCGTACCGACTCATTCCGCACTGGTGGAATTCGAAGTCGAGGGCGACGCTGGAAGTGATGCCGGTGGCGAAGCCGCCGAGCCACCGGCCGCGGAGCCCGAAGGCAAGCAGGAGTCCATCTCCGAGGACAGCGGCACGGTCGTGGGCAAGATGGCCACGTCCGATGCCGAGCTGGAAGAGACGGTGGTGATCCGCAAGAAACAGCGCGGAGTACGCGCCGCAAAGCCCAAGGCACTGCCTTCGGTACGCCTCTACGCCAAGGAACAGGGCGTGGACCTCACTCGCTGCGAAGCCACCGGCAAGAATGGTCAGATCACGCGTGAGGACGTGGACCGCGCTGCGAGCGGCGCCCGCCCGCCGGCAGCTCAGGCGGGTGGCGGCTTCGGGGGCTTCGCCGGCGGCTGGGACCTTCCTCCCGTCCGCAACGATGTGGACTTTGGCAAGGCGGTCCCCCTGCGCGGGCCGCGCCGGGCCATGCACCAGAGCATGTCCGCCTCGCGCAGCCAGGTGATGGAATGCACGCTGTTCGACGATGCCGATATCAACGGCTGGATGCCGGGCCAGGACATCACGGTGCGCATCATCCGCGCCATTGTGGCCGGTTGCCGGACGGAGCCCTGCATGAATGCCTGGTACGACGGCGACAAGCAGGAGCGCATTTTCCATCGCCACGTGGACCTGGCCATGGCCGTGGATACGCCGGACGGACTGATTGTTCCCGTGCTGCGCCGCGTGGACGAGAAGGATGCCGCCGGACTGCGGGCCGAACTCAATACCGTCAAACAGAAGACGCGCGAACGCAGCGTGAGCCCCGAGGACATGAAGAATCCGACCATCACGCTGTCCAACTTCGGCATGATGGCCGGCCGCTACGCCACCCCGGTTGTGGTACCGCCGCAGGTGGCCATCCTCGGCACGGGAGGCATCCGCCACGACGTGGTGCCGGTACTTGGCGGCGTCGAGACACACAAGCGGATTCCCCTTTCGATCACCTTCGATCATCGCTGCATCACCGGCGGCGAAGCCTGTCGTTGGCTGGCCGCCGTCATCAAGGACCTGGAAAAACCCTTCTGAGGGACTAACGGGTACCGGACAGAAAAACGGCGGCCCATGGCCGCCGTTTTTCGTTATCCGTCCACACTCGCCTCATCCATCCCCGAGCGCCCGCAACAACGGGGCCAGTTGGTCTTCCCAGCGACGCCAGCGGCCCACCGAATCACGGTATACGGGCCGACGCACCTGCGCCTGGCTGGCGGTGCGCACAACGCCTTCCTTGCGATGGAAATCCAGGCAGTCATCGGACCACTCGAGGCCACAGAACTCGACGACGCGGCGGGCCTGCTCCTCCGGTGATTCAACCAGGGCCTCATAGTCGAGTTCCAGCATCCGCCCCGCGGGCAGGGTCTGACGCCAGTGCGTCATCAGTTCGCGATAGAGTCCGTAGTAATGCCCCAGATCCTCGAGATCGTACGACCAGGGCTGCCCCTCGGCGAACATGGTGGTGTAGGCGGACAGGCAGGTGTCCCTCGCATCCCGCCGACAGTGAATGATGCGCGCACCGGGCAGAGCCCGGGCGATCAAGCCGAGGTAGAGAAAATTTCCCGGCATCTTGTCGGTTATCCGGGTGCCCTCGCGGGCCAGCGGTTCAATCTGCCGGAAATAGGCCTCGGCAAGCCTGTCCATCGCCTCGGCATCAGCCAACGCCGGGGCATCCGGAAACCGGCCTTCGGCGGCCACCGCCACGGCGCGCGCCAGCGCCTTCAGTTCGCCGCCCGGGTGGACCTCGGGATGCGCCGCCAGAATTCGTTCGATCAGGGTGGTCCCGGAGCGAATCATGCCCACGATGAAGATCGGCGAAGCCGGATTGCCGGTGTCTTCCGGAGCGGGCGTGTCCTTGATCTCGGAATAGGTCGCACGGATCCGGCTGAACAGAGCCGCTTCGGCCTCCCTGTCATAGGCAGGAAGCGTCTGCCGATGCAGTCGATTCCCGGCCTCGAATTGCCGGAAGGCTTCCTCGGGTTCTCCGTGGTGCTCATAGATCCGGCCCAATGCAAATCTCGCCTGGGCCCGCTGCCCGGCCGGCAATTCGTCGCCAGACGCCAGCGCGTGCAATTGATCCACCTCTTCCGACTGCAACCCGGGCATCTCGGCATCCACGAGATTGAGCAGGGGCAGATGAAAGTCCGGTGCCAGCTTCAGAGCTGCCCGGAACCTGGCTGCGGCTTCCTCGAAGCGCCCCAGATTGGTCAGCGATATCCCCAGATTGTTCATCGCCTGCGGGAAATCGCGCCGCGTGGCCAAGGCACGCTCAAAGGCATCCACCGCCTCCACGTCGCGACCCAGCCGACGCAGGCAAAGCCCGAGATTGTTCCAGGCATCGGCGAAGTTCGGTTCGGCTTCCAGCGCGTGCCGGAGACACTCCACGGCATCCTCGTGCCGGCCCAGGTCGGACAGGCACATACCGGTCGTATTGAGCAGGCGGGGGTCGCCCGGTGCCGCCTCCAGAGCGGAGCGAAGCGCTTCCAGCGCCTCGTCTTGGCGCCCGGCAGCACGCAGCGCAAGAGCCAGGTTGCCCCAGGCGATGGCAAATCCCGGCTCCAGTTCCACCGCGCGGCGGTAGCTGGCGATCGCGTCGTCAAGCCGCCCCGTACGCTCGCACAACGTGCCCAGACTGTTGTGGGCACCGGCAAAACGCGGTGCCAGCGCAATGGCCTTGCGGTGGGAAGCCTCGGCTTCGTCCATGCGGCCCAGCGCCTTGAGCACGATGCCCAATTCGTTGTGCATCCGCGGACTGGTCGGATTGGCCTCGATTGCCTTGCGGATCAGTTGTTCCGCCGCCGGAACACGGCCGGTCTCGAAGGCCAGCGCACCCAGCATGTAGAGCGCCTGCGCGTGGTCGGGCTGTTTGTCGAGTATTCGCGCATAGACGGCCTTGGCCTCGGACATCTTGCCGGCAAGCTGCAGCGTGCGGCCCTTTTCCAGCGCATCGGCGACGCCAGTCGCGGAATCCAGATCAAGTTCGGGCAGTTGAGGTCGTTCCAGCATTCGGTCTTTTCCAGTCAATGGGCTTTCTTTCCGGGGGCTCCGGCCGGGCGGTGCGCGAGCGGCGACCGAGGGGCCTCACCGCCAAATCGGCTCACGGCCGCCGGACCGAAGGCCCGATAGCTTCTCATGAAACGGCCCGGCGAGCGAGTCCCGGCCCCGGAGCGTCAGAGGCGCCAGGCGGCCAAAAAAAGGCCACACACCCCCATACAGTGGCGGAAAAAGCCGTTACAATAGGCGCTTTTCAGGCCGATTTTCTCGACCTCAACTATCAGCGACAGAGACGATCATGGCGGCAAAGAAGAAGGACTCAACGTCCGGGCAGATGGACAAGGTCATTAGCCACGTTCGCAAGAAAATTGAAGAGGACAAGCAGTCCCAGCTGGAAAGTTTCGTCAGACAATACTACCGGGCGGTCGCCGACGAAGACCTTGCGGAGCACAGTCCCGCTGATCTGTTCGGGGCCGCCCACGCGCACTGGAAATTCGCCGCCAGGCGCACACCGGGCAAGCCCAGCATCCGAGTCTTCAATCCCACCCAGCGCCGCCACGGCTACACCACAACCCACACCATCGTCGAGATGGTCAACGATGACATGCCCTTCCTGGTGGACTCGATGAGCATGGTGCTGCACAAGCACGGCTTCGCCATCCACCTGACGGTACACCCGATCATGAAGGTGCGTCGCGACAAGCGTGGCCGCCTGCTGGAGGTGCTGGAACGGGGCGACAACGCGCCGGACGCCATCGATGAATCCTTCATGCATGTGGAGGTCGACCGCGAAACCGATCCGCGGGTGCTGGAACGGCTGGAAGCCGACATTGGCCGCGTGATGGACGACGTTCGGGCATCGGTGGAGGACTGGTCGCGCATGCGCAACAGATGCAACCAGATTCGGGTCCGGCTGGACACCAACCCGCCCCCGCTGAGCAACGACGAAATCCGGGAGGGCGCGCGGTTCCTGGAATGGATCGAGAACAACCACTTCACATTCCTCGGCTACCGCGAATACACGCTGGAACGCGAAGGCAAGGAGGATATCCTCAAGGTCGTGCCCGGCTCCGGTCTGGGCATCCTCCGCGATGCGGAGGCCGGGAACGTGTCGCAGAGCTTTCTCGTGCTCCCGCCGGATGTGCGCAAGAAGGCGCGCGCGAAGGAATTGCTGATCATTACCAAGGCGAACTCGATCGCTACCGTCCACCGCCCGGGCTATCTCGACTATATCGGCGTCAAGATGTTCGACGACAACGGCGAGGTCTGCGGCGAGCGCCGGTTCCTGGGCCTGTTCACCTCATCCGCCTACAGTCGCTCGCCACGCGACATCCCGTTGTTGCGGCTCAAGGTCAATCAGGTTCTGCAGCGCTCCGGGATGCCGGGAAACAGCCACGCCGGCAAGGCACTGCTGCACACGCTCGAGACTTTCCCCCGCGACGAGCTTTTCCAGAGTTCCACCGACGAACTCTTCCATATCGCCATGGGCGTCCTGCAATTGCAGGAGCGTCAACGGGTCAAACTGTTCATCCGCCGCGACGGTTTCGGCCGCTTCTTCTCCTGCCTGGTTTACGTGCCCAGGGACCGCTACAACACCAAGATCCGGGAACGGATCCAGGACATCCTCAAGAACGCACTGCACGGCCACCAGATCGAATCCAACGTGCAGATTTCGGAATCGGTGCTGGCGCGGGTCCATATCATCGTGCGCACCACGCCGTGGGAGTTCCCGGAATTCGATATCGACCGTATCGAGGAACAGCTCGACGAGGTCGTGCGCAACTGGACCGACGCGCTGCGCGATGCACTCGTGGAGAAGCTCGGCGAGGAGTCCGGGGTCAAACTGTTCCGTCGCTACTCCGACTATTTCCCGACCGCCTATCAGGAGGACGTCTCGCCCCGTGCGGCGGCTTTTGACGTGGAAAAGATGGACCAGCTCACGTCGGACGAAGTCCTGCGCATGAGCCTCTATCGTCCCAATCACAAACTGCCCGGCCTGCTGCGCTTCAAGACCTTCCGCAAGGAGCAGCCGATCCCGATTTCGGACGCACTGCCCATGCTGGAGAACATGGGTGTCAAAGTGATCAGTGAGCGTCCCTATGAAATAGAGCTGGGCGATTCGTCGCTGATCTGGATCCAGGACTTCGACATGATCCACCACGGTGGCGGCGTGGAGGGAGACGAAGTACGCGAACTGTTCCAGGATGCGTTCGCGCGCACCTGGACAGGCGAAGTGGAAAACGACGGCTTTAATCGGCTTATCCTGGCGGCACGGCTTGACTGGCGACAAGTCGTGTTGCTGCGCGCCTATTGCAAGTATCTGCTCCAGACCGGCATCCCCTTCAGCCAGGCCTACATGGAGCAGACCCTGCATGCCAATCCGGGCATCAGCCGAATGCTGGTCGAGCTTTTTGAGGCACGCTTCGAACCCAGGGGCGGCAAGCAGCGCGATTCACGGATCAGCAAGCTGAACGATTCGCTGGACACAGCGCTCGATGAAGTGGCCAGCCTGGACGATGACCGGATACTGCGCGGCTTCCTGGGCGTGATTCGCGCCACGTTGCGCACCAACTATTACCAGCGCGATGCCGATGGCGAGTACAAGCAGTACCTGTCCTTCAAGTTCGACCCGGCCAAGGTGCCCGACCTGCCGCTGCCGCGACCGATGTTCGAAATCTTTGTGTATTCGCCGCGGGTGGAAGGCGTGCATCTGCGCGGCGGCAAGGTCGCGCGGGGCGGCCTGCGCTGGTCGGACCGCCGAGAGGATTTCCGTACCGAGGTCCTGGGTCTGATGAAGGCCCAGCAGGTCAAGAACACCCTCATTGTCCCGGTCGGCGCCAAGGGCGGATTCGTGGTCAAGCAACCGCCCGCGCGCGAGGGGCGCGAAGCACTGATGAGCGAGGTCGTGTTCTGCTACAAGACTTTCATCTCGGGACTGCTGGACATCACCGACAACATCGTCGACGGCGACATCGTGCCACCACGGGATGTGGTCCGCCACGACGAGGACGACCCCTATCTGGTGGTTGCGGCCGACAAGGGCACTGCGACTTTTTCCGACATCGCCAACGGTGTGGCCCGCGATTACGGCTTCTGGCTGGGCGACGCCTTTGCCTCGGGCGGATCGGCCGGCTACGATCACAAGAAGATGGGCATCACGGCCAAGGGCGGCTGGGAATCGGTCAAGCGGCATTTCCGCGAGATGGGCATCGATATTCAGAGCACCGATTTCTCGGCCGTGGGCATCGGTGACATGGGCGGTGACGTGTTCGGCAACGGCATGCTGCTGTCGCGACATACGCGCCTGAAAGCCGCGTTCAACCACATGCACATCTTTCTGGATCCCGACCCCGACCCGGCGGCCAGCTTCGAAGAACGGCAGCGCCTGTTCAATCTGCCGCGCTCCACCTGGGCCGACTACAACCCGGATCTGATCTCCAAGGGCGGAGGCGTCTATCCGCGATCGGCAAAGAGCATCAAGGTCACCCCCGAGGTTCGCGAGGCACTGGGCATCGACGCCGCCAGCCTGACGCCTCAGGAATTGATCCGAGCAATCCTCAAGGCACCGGTCGACCTGCTCTGGAACGGCGGCATCGGCACCTACGTAAAATCGATCCACGAAAGCAACAGCGACGCCGGCGACCGCGCCAACGACGGCGTTCGGGTCAATGGCAGTGCGCTGCGCTGCCGCGTTGTCGGCGAGGGTGGCAACCTGGGCTTCACCCAGCTCGGCCGTATCGAATATGCGATGCGGGGTGGCCGGATCAACACCGACTTCATCGACAACTCGGCCGGCGTGGACTGCTCCGACCGCGAGGTGAACATCAAGATCCTGCTCAATCTGGCGACCACCGAAGGCACGCTCGGCGAAGAGGCGCGCAACAAGCTGCTGGCCGAAATGACCGACGAAGTCTCGGAACTGGTTCTGCGCGACAACTACATGCAGGCCCAGGCCGTGAGCATCACCGAATCGCAGGCCGCCATGCGGATCAACGAGCACGCCTATCTGATTCGCATACTGGAACGCAACGGCGCACTGGACCGCGCCCTGGAGTTCCTGCCCACCGAGGAAGAACTGGTCGAGCGTCGTGCCGCCAGTCGCGGCCTCACCCGTCCGGAGCTGGCCGTATTGCTCGCCTACAGCAAAATCACCATCTATAGCGAACTGCTCAACTCCGACGTCCCCGAGGATCCGTATCTGTCGGGTGAGCTTGAAAGCTATTTTCCGGCCCCTCTCACGGAGCACTACAAGGCGCTCATGCCACAGCACCGGCTGCGCCGCGAAATCATTGCCACGGCTATTACCAACAGCATGGCCAATCGCATGGGGCCCACTTTCGCACACCGCATGCAGGAGGATACCGGCAGCAGTGCCGCATCCGTAGCCAAGGCCTACACGATTGCGCGCGAAGCCTATGACATGCGCAATCTCTGGTCCGCGGTCGAGGCCCTGGACAATGCCGTGCCGGCCAGCGTGCAAACCGCCATGATGGTGCAGACCGCTCGGCTGCTGAAACATGCGACACGCTGGCTGCTCGACCGTCCACACCGACACAGCGACATTGCCGTTACGGTGTCGGAATTCGCTCCCGGGATTGCCGAACTCAACGAGCGGATCACCGATTTCCTTGGCCCGCACGAAATGGAGGTACTCGGCGAGACCATGCAGCAGTACATGGATGTCGGCGTACCCGAAGTGCTGGCCCGTCGGATTGCCTCACTGGGCCCGCTCTACGCGGCATTCGATATGGTCGATGTAGCCGCGGAACAGAGCCTCGGCATCAGCACCGTGGCCGCGACCTACTTCACCCTCGGCAGCCAACTGGACCTCAACTGGCTGCGTGAGCAGATCGAGCACCTGCCTGTTGAGGGCCATTGGCAGGCCGTGGCCCGGGGCACCCTTCGCGAAAACCTCTATGCTTACCAGCGTGAACTGACGGCGCTGATCCTGGAAGGCCACGCGCGCGAGGACGATGACGATCTGGTCGAAGGCTGGATGGCACAGAATGAATATCGGGTTCAGCACGCCCTGCGTATCATCAGCGACATGCGAACCACCGGCAATCTGGACTTTGCGACTGCTTCAGTGGCCCTGCAGGAAGTACGCAAGCTTTCGCGGACAGAGGGCATAAGTGCCTGATTCGGAGCACCACATGGCGCGCAGGTCCGTTGCATTCCGGCGGCGGACCTGCAATTCACCCCTTCAGACTTGCCTTGTTCCCGACTATCCTCTAATTTCATTGAAGCAGCCTTGAGCGGAGCGCCCCCGAATTCGGCTTCAGAAAAGCAGCGGGGCAATTCGCAGGCCGCTCTAGAATTAAGAAGACGCTACGCCCCTCGCCGGCACTCCGGAGCCTGGGGCAGGAAGGGAGTCGGATTGATCCGCCCAGCATTCGCATCGATATGTCGTGAGCGTCGAAACTCTGTCCCGCAGCGCGCGCTTCTGAGAGACGCCCCTGCCCGATTTCCGGTCATGCCGCGAGCCTTTGCGGCGTGGCTTCGTCCGATTTCTGCACCAGCCCCCGGGGGCTGGCGCGCCCTTTTTCACGTGACTACCCGGTCCGGCGCAGCGGGAGTGATTTCCGGCCACGGTACGTGAATTTTCATCGACTCCCGCGTGGGGGACCCAATGGACAGGCAGGGATGCGTTCCGGGTCCGAGATGCATAGCAGAGGAAGGTTTGATTATGTCTGATCGTGAAATGGGTACCGTCAAATGGTTTGACAGCGCCAAAGGCTATGGCTTCATCGCCCGTGAACAGGGTGAGGATGTCTTCGTGCACTACCGTGCGATCCGCGGGGAAGGCTATCGCACGCTGCACGACGGCCAACAGGTCGAGTTCGAAATCACCCAGGGCCAGAAGGGACTGCAGGCCAACGATGTGACGGTTCTGCCCTGAACCACCCCCCGCGACCGCCCTTCCCGTTCGGGAAGGGCGGTTGTTGTTTCTGCCGGAACGCCGCGCGGCCCGCCCTGTCTCACCGCAGTGAGAATGTTTCATTGAAGTCGCCATTCCGGGCGACAGGAGGTCCGCGATATGATCGATCTCTACACCGCCGCCACACCCAACGGCTACAAGGCCTCGATCATGCTGGAGGAGGTCCGGATTCCCTACGTTGTTCACGCTGTTCGGCTGGACCAGCGGGAACAGAAAGCACCCGACTATCTGAAAATCAATCCCAACGGACGGATTCCGACCATTGTCGACCGGGAGGAAGGACATTTCCCGGTCTTTGAATCCGGAGCGATCCTGGTCTACCTGGCGGAAAAGACGGGCAAATTGCTGCCCACCGACTTCAAGGGTCGGTCCCGTGTCCTTCAATGGCTGATGTTCCAGATCGGCGGGATCGGGCCCATGCAGGGGCAGGCCCACGTATTTCTGCGCTATGCGCCGGAACGCATCCCTTATGCGACCAAGCGCTACCAGCGTGAAACGCGACGCCTCTACGAGGTGCTGGATACACGACTCGGTGATCACGAATTTTTGGCTGAAGAGTATTCAATCGCCGACATTGCGACCTGGCCCTGGATCGCCTCCCATGCCTGGGCGGGAATCGAGATTGACGATCTGCCTCATCTGAAACGGTGGTTCGGCACGATCGAGGCACGCCCGGCCGTGCAGCGGGGCATCACCGTGCCGGAACCGCGGGATGCCGGCCAGAGCGAAGAGGACCGGCGCACCAGGGGCTCGAGTATTCTGGTATGACCTATCAGGCCGGGCCTCCATTGGCACGGCACTGCACCGTGTCCGGAAAGGCAGGCATCGACTCAGGCTGCATACCTACCCGGTTTCAATGCATTCTCGCCGGATGCCGTGCTGCCAGGCGAATGATCGGTGCGGGTCAAGTGGCAACGGGCCGGCATCGCAATTTCTTTGGTCGACATTGATCTGGACCGGCTTGTTCAACCCGTCATGGAATTAATCTCTGCACATGCCGCCCCGTTCCCGAGGCCCGGCGCCAGCTCAGGGTGAGGGGCACGGGCGGGATGACCCACGCTGAAATGTGCCTATCGCCACGTCCGGCGCGACCAAAAGGAATCATCCGATGAGCACCCGAAACCTGAATGCACTGTTCCGGCCTGAAAGCGTGGCTATCGTAGGGGCCAGTGAACGCCCCGAGTCGCTGGGACGCCTGATCATGCAGAACATGCAGGCCGCGGGGTTCAAGGGAACGCTCATTCCGGTCAACCCCAAATATCGGCAGGTAGCGGCGCAAGACTGCATCCGGCGGGTGGAAGATCTTGCCACCGCGCCCGATCTGGCGGTGATCTGCACCCCCCCGGCTACCATTCCCGGCATAGTCGAAACACTGGCCGGAAAGGGCACCCGGGCGGCAGTGGTCATCACTGCAGGATTCAGCGAACTGGGCACCGGTGAGGGCAAGCAGCTCGAAGAAAAAATGCTCCGGGCGGCCCGGCCGGGCCTGCTGCGGATCGTGGGACCCAATTGTCTGGGGGTGATGGCGCCGGGCGTAGGGCTCAACGCCAGCTTCGCTCACCTCACGCCCCACAAGGGGCGGATTGCCTTTGTTGCCCAGTCGGGGGCCATCGTCACCTCGGTGCTGGACTGGGCTCAGCCGCGGGGTATCGGCTTCTCGCATCTGGTGAGCCTGGGGGACATGGCCGATGTGGACATCGGCGACATGCTCGACTATCTGGCGGCCGATCCCCACACTCACGCCATTCTTCTTTACGTGGAAGGCATCACCCAGGCCCGCAAGTTCATGTCGGCGGCGCGGGCCGCTTCACGTCTCAAGCCAGTGATCGTGGTCAAGGCCGGCCGTTTTGCCGAAGGGGCCCGTGCCGCGAGTTCACACACCGGTGCGCTGGCCGGTGGCGACGCCGTCGCGGAAGCCGCCTTCCGGCGCGCCGGCATGCTTCGGGTCTACAGCCTCGAGGATCTCTTCGAGACCGTGGAAATCCTCTCCACCACGCGCCTGCCGCGTGGCGACCGGATGGCAATACTCACCAACGGTGGCGGCATGGGCGTGCTGGCCACCGACGCCCTTGTCGAAGCCGGGGGCACGCTGGCAGTCCTCGCCCCGGACACGCTGCAGACGCTGGATGCCGCGCTGCCGCGCACCTGGTCGCATGGCAATCCGGTCGACATCATTGGCGATGCCGACGGCAGCCGCTATCAGACGGCGCTGGAGCCACTTTTGCGGGCCAGAGAGGTCGATGCCGTCCTGATACTGAACTGCCCCACAGGCGTCGCCTCAAGCGCCGAGGCCGCCCAGGCGGTCGTGGATACGGTGGGCCAGCGCCCCGCCATCAGTGTGCTGACCAGTTGGGTCGGCGGCCAGGCCGCTGTCGAGGGACGTCGAATCCTCACCGCGCGGGGCCTGCCCACCTTCGACACGCCGGAGCAGGCAGTCGGTGCGTTCATGTATCTGGTCGATTACCAGCGTGTCCAGGAGCTGCTCACCGAGACACCGCCGTCCATCTCCGAAGATTTCGCACCGGACACGCACCGCGTGCGGGAGCTCATCGACAATGCGCTCGCGGGTGGACAGGAATGGCTGGACGGCCTCGCGGTGCGCGACGTGCTGGCGGCCTACGGCATCCCGGCCAACCCGATCCATTTCGCGGCCACACCGGACGAGGCGGCTGAAGTGGCGGCACGCATCAGGGGCCCGGTGGCGCTGAAGATCCATTCACCGGACATCATCCACAAGACCGAGGTCGGCGGGGTCGCGCTGAATCTGGACGGCCCGGAAGCCGTGCGCAACGACGCCAACGCCATGCTGGAAAGGATCGCCACCCAGCACCCCAATGCGCGGCTGGAAGGTTTCACCGTGGAGCCGATGATCAGCCGCCGCGGATCGTTCGAGTTGATCGCCGGTATCACGGTGGATCCCGTGTTCGGACCCGTGGTGCTCTTCGGGCAGGGCGGCACCGCCGTCGAAGTGATCAACGACAAGAACCTCGCCCTGCCCCCGCTCAACATGCACCTGGCCCGCGACCTCATGTCACGGACGCGAATCTTCCGTCTGCTGTCCGGCTATCGCGGGATGGCGGGCGCAGACATTGACCAGATTGCGCTCACCCTGATCAAGGTGGCTCAACTCGCGGCGGATTTCGCCGAAATTCTCGAATTGGACATCAATCCGCTGCTCGCCGATGAGCGGGGCGTACTCGCCATTGACGCGCGTGTCCGCATTGCGGCGACAACCGAACCGCCGACCCGACGCCTGGCCATTCGCCCCTATCCACGCGAACTGGAAACCGAAATCAGTCTGCCGGATGGACGCAGCTTCAACCTGCGCCCGATCCGGCCCGAGGACGAACTCCCCATCCAGGCCACCTTTTCACGACTCACGCAAGAAGAGATCCGCTTGCGCTTTTTCGCACCGCTCAAGGCACTCTCGCACCGTATGGCGGCACGCCTGACCCAGATTGACTATGACCGCGAAATGGCCCTGGTCCTTACCGGTCCGGGCCTGCCCGGAGAAGCCGATATCCACGGCGTCGTGAGGATCAGCGCCGATCCGGACAACGAGCGGGCCGAATACTCGGTGCTGGTCTGGAAACGCTTCACCGGTCTTGGCCTTGGCACGTTATTGATGGAACACATCATCGACTACGCCCGCAAGAAGGGCATCGGCGAAATCTACGGCGAGGTACTGGCTGAAAACGGCCCCATGCTCTCGTTGTGCAGAAAACTGGGTTTCAGCCAATCCCGGTCGCTGGACGACCAGGACATCATCCATGTGAGCCTGAGGCTGCGCGACCCGGTCTGAGGCCGCCGCCCCGCCGGCCCGGCCATCCGCGCGGATCACTTGACCGACAGCCGCCCGTTCGGGATAATCTGCGCCCTCGCACAGCTTGCAGATGCGCCCGTAGCTCAGCTGGATAGAGTACCTGGCTACGAACCAGGTGGTCGGAGGTTCGAATCCTTCCGGGCGCGCCAAACACAACAAGGGCTTAGAGGTTCCCCTCTGAGCCCTTTTTCTTTGGGCCACCGACGAGCAGCCAGCGGCCGTAAGCTCGGCCGCTGCGGCAGTGATTGGCCCTCGGCGGGGCCTGGAAGCCAGCTACCCGGAGCGAGAGTCCTACAAGTGCGGCGATCTGCCAAAGGACGATGGCACGGAGGTGAGGGTTGAGCGGCACGTGGCGGCTCTGCTGTTCCGGGCTGTTCTGGACTTCGTCACCCGAATACCGCTGCTCGGCTTCATCGCCTGGCTCGCCGTGCGCTTGGGCTGGCCCTTCGTCAAGCACAACGGGGAAATGGGAGGCGGCA
>JASFQN010000046.1:0-14992 GCA_050115425.1 Gammaproteobacteria bacterium
GTGGTCGGCCGGTCGGCGTCGGGAAGGGTGGAATCGCGCCGGCGGTGAGGCACCACCACGCCCTGAACATCGGAGCCGTCGTTCATCAGCCATTGCACCCAGGCCATGTCCGCGCCACGCTTGTAGGCCGTGTCGGTGGCCACCGGCTGAAAGGGATTCACCAGGTCCATGGGATGAAAGACCATGCCACTGCCCCAGGTCAGCGCCTGGCGTCCCAATCGGGCCACGACCGTCCGCCCCGTGTAGCCGACATTCAGACGGTCGAAGCGCTGCTCCACGCGCGTGCGTTCGCCGTCCACGGCGGTATCTCTCAGCCACCACCAGTCGGTGGGCGTGGCGACATCGCCCAGCAGGCGGTCACGTGCCACGGCGCTGCCGTGCCGGGCACCGACCTGCCATGCCGCATTGAGTTGCCAACGGTCCCATGCCCTGTCGTAGGCAAGCCGCAACTGACCGGCCAGTGCACTGCTGCGGCGATAACCGATTACGGCATCCGGTGAATCCGCACCGGCGTCATAGGCAAACGCCTCCAGCTTGACCCGGCCGCCCAGGCCGTTCGCGAATGCCGGCAGGACCGCCAGCAAGCCGAGCACGATCAGGCACAGGCGCATCACGCGGCGGCCGACTCGTCACTGTCGATACGCCCGTCGGTGAGGACCAGACGCCGCCGGGTATGGGCGATCACGCGCGGATCGTGGGTGGCGACGATGAACGTCACGCCGGATTCCCTGTTCAACCGGGACATGAGCGTCAGCAACTCGTCGGAGTTCTCGGAATCCAGATTGGCGGTGGGCTCGTCCGCGAGCACGATGGATGGATGCGCCGCCAGGGCGCGGGCGACGGCCACACGCTGCTGTTGACCGCCGGACAATTGCGCCGGCCGCCGGTCTTCGAGCCCGGCGAGGCCCACCTCACCGAGCAGATCCGCCGCGCGTTGCCGGCGGGTGGCGGCATCCACGCCCTGGAGCTGGAGAATGAACGCCACATTCTCGGCAGCGGAAAGCACCGGGATCAGGTTGTAGGCCTGGAACACGAAGCCGATCCGATGCAGTCTGAGGTCGGCGAGTTCACTGCGCGATTCGCTCGCCAGCGAGACGCCGTCCACGATCACCTCCCCTTCGGAGGGTTGTTCCAGACTCCCGATGATGTGCAACAGCGTGCTCTTGCCGGAACCGGACGGCCCCGAGATGGATACGAATTCGCCCTTCCGGAAACTCAGATCCACACCGCGCAGTGCATCGACCTCTGTCTCGCCCTGGCGATAACGTTTTATCAGTCCCCGGCATTCGACAATATTCGTCATTGGCGTCCTCTCACGTGGATCGCATCGCTTCGATCGGATCGAAGCGCGCGGCGCGGCGTGCCGGCCAGATGGCCGCCAGCACGCCCAGAAACCAGACTACAAATACAGTGACCACAAACTCTCCCGGATCCAGGCGCGGATACAGCACCCGCTCGATGCCCAGGAAATCGGCGCCCGCCGACAGCCCGCCCAGCGAGATGCCGTCATGGAGGGCGGCTACGGTGGCCACGGCCGCGAGGGCTCCGATGACCACGCCGATGCCGATGATCAGTACCGCCTCAAGCTGGACCTCGGCAAGCACCCAGCCGGGACGCAGACCCAGCGCCTGCAGCAAACCGAACTCGCGGGTGCGTTCGAATACGGCCATCAACTGGGTATTGATGACACCGATGGCGATAAGCACGAACATCACCCACAGCCACACCACGATGAACCCCTGGGTCAGGTCGTGGATGCCCTTGGTCATGGGTTCAAGCTGCTGCCAGCCCGCCACCTCCAGGTCCGGCGCCGCCTGACGCAGGCGCGTCAGCAAGGGCGCCAGTGGCTGATCATCGCCGGTCATCAGGGCAATTTCGGAAAGCCGGCCACGGGCCTTCAGAAAGGATTGCGCGGCGCCGAGACCGGTGAATACGAAGCCGTCCTCCATTTTCGGCGCGGCGGCAAAAATACCCACCACGCGCGCGCCGCGTTCCTGCATGTGCCCGTCCGCGTCATTGGCCATCAGCACAATACGCTTGCCCAGGCCGGTCTTGAGCCGTTCGGCCAGATGACGCCCCAGCAATACGCCCGGATCGCCACTCCCCTTGAGCTGGCGTCCCTGCGCGACAGCCTCGGCAATGAAGGATACCCCCGCCTCGCGTGCCGGACGGATGCCCAGCAGGGTCACCGGCAGCGTTTCGTATTCACTGCGCACGATGGCCGGGGTGCGTACGCGGGGGGCCCAGGCCTTGACGGCATTCGAATCGAGGAGTTCCGCCAGGCCGCCGGCCGGTACCTCGAAGGATTTGCGCATGTCCGGATCGTCCAGATACCCGCGCGCGTGGATCTGCGCCTCGGCGGTGAGATTCTTGAGACTTCCGGTCAGCGTGCTGTCAGCCCAGGCGCGGATCAGTGCATTGAACGCGAGGATGGACCATACCCCCACGGCAACCACGCACAGCGTGATCAGCGTGCGGCGGCTGTTGCGCCAGAGATTGCGCCAGGCAAACGGCAGCAGCACTTGCAACAACTGCATCATGCCGACCTCATCGCGCTGACCGGTTCCAGACGGCGCACACGTCGATAGGGAAAGATGCCGGCAAGCAGGATGGCGGCAGCCATTGCGCCGGGTCCCGCGGTTGCGCTCACCCAGTCGAGCCGCGGGTAGAGGCGCCCGGGCAACCCCCATTGCGCAAACACGGCCTCCGCGCCCGGCATTTCGATGCCATAGTGGCCGACTACCAGCGCCACGGCGCCACCCAGCGCAATCCCTGCCGCGAGGCCGAGCAGGGCCAGCAGCCCCAGTTCGAGCCAGATCATCAGCCCCAGTCGGCCGGGCCGCATTCCCAGTGCCAGCAGGACGCCGAACTCGCGGGTGCGCTCCAGCACCGACATGAGCAGTGTGTTCAGGATGATGAACACCACCACGACAATGAGGCTGGCATACCAGAGCAACGAGGTGTGAAGATCCAGGCTGATGGCGGCCGCCAGGCCCGGCTGAAGCTGGTTCCAGGACCGGACTTCCAGCGCGCCGGAAGGCAACGCCTCGCGCACGCGCTTGAGCGCACCGGTCACCCCGTCCAGCGTCGGGCCGCCCAGCACGAGCGTGTTCACACGTTGCCCCATGGCAAAACTCGCCTGGAAGCGGGCGAGCGGCATTTCCGCGAACTGGCGGTCAATCGCGTCGGTGCCCGTGGAAAAGATGCCGCGCACGGTGAGAATGTCGGCCGCGATGGTGCCGTCCCGCGCTTCGCCCAGAAGCGTCACCGTATCCCCGACGTCCACACCGAGATTGCGTGCCAGCGCGACACCCAGCACCACCGAGTCCTGATCGCCCGGCTCGAGGTAGCGCCCGCGGGTGACACTTTCATGCAGGTTCGAAATGGCCGCCTCCCGGGCGGGATCGACGCCCACGATCGCGGCACCGAAACTCTGGTCATTGCGGGAAAGAATCGCGTAGGTGCTGGCGCGCGGTGCGACTGCCGAGATGCCGGAAATCCCCGCCAGCCTGCGCATCAGTTGCGCCGGATCGTCCAGCGTACGGCGCAAGACCGGATCATCGGAGTAGCCGGCCGGTTGCACGCGGGCGAAGCCGTCGAACACACGCAGCACATTTTCCTTCATTGTGGCGTAACTGCCGAGCTGAAACGCCAGCAGGAAAACCATGACCAGTGCGGCGAAGGCAATACTGCCAAGATTGAGCAGCGTACGGCGCGGCTGCCGCCAGATGTTCCGCCAGGCCAGGCCAAGCAACATCAGTGACGGCCTTCCAGGGTAAACTCCCGCGGATTGCGCAGGTTGGACCGGGTGAACAGTGCATCCGGAATGGCCACGTCGAATTCACCGGCCGTGAAATCCAGTCTCGTCCACGCCTCGTCCTGACCGGATTTCTTCATGGTCATCACCACCGGATAATCCCGCCCGCCAAGCGGTGCCACCTTCATCGTGGTCATGGCCTTGACCGGCTTCATGTCCTGGTCGAAATAGGTTTCCGCCAGCAGCACGCCGTCATCGCGCACCCGAATGAGCTGCTTGCCCCATACGGTTGCGGCATCCGGCCTGGGAATGGCCTGGATGGTGTAGACCGTATGCCCGTTGTCGGTCTCGCTGGCCAACAGCGTGTGCTCGTATTCGGTGAGAACGTCGTCGGCCTTGGCCAGATCGTTGTAGGAAAAATCCGATCCCATCCAGGATTGCGCCATCATGCTGCCCGGCAACTTGATGATCTGATTGAGCTTCGGATTGAAAATCCACATCTCGTCCGCCAGCTTGAGCGTGGCATTTCCGGCATCCTTCGCCGGCGCGGTGAACCGGACCAGTGCGTCATCATCACCCCGCGTCCAGGACTTCATGGACATCGTGCGCTCCCAGTCCGTGCGGTGCACTGTCATGGTGACTTCGGTGTAGGAACTCCTGCCCCGCCAGTTGTCGAACGCCTTCTGCAACAACGCCGTGGCATCCGGCGCCGCGGCCACCGGCAGACAGGCCAGCATCAGCAACACCATGCAAAGGCTTTTCATCGGTTTCATGCGCCCCCCACTTGTGGATCAGGCATTGACGATCGCTCGCCGCACGGTGGCGAGGAAGCTCACGGTCCATCCATGAATGTCCACCGAACGGTCGAACCAGTACTGCAGCATCAGGCCGTCCAGGCCGCCCACCAGCCACGCGGCGACAGCCGGCGAGTCGAGATCGGCGCGGAATTCGCCGCTTGCCTTGCCGGCATCCAGCAGCGCCGCATCCATTTCGCGAAACTCCCGATAGAGCGTTTTCATGTGCTCCCCGAAGCGCTCCCTCGCCGGCCCGGAACTCGCCGCGGCCCAGACTTCCAGCGTCAGCGGATAGAGATCGATGTTGCGCTCCAGGGGCCCGATCGCCGCAGTGAAACATGCCGCGAGTTTGTCCCAGGCTCCGGCATGTTCGGCCATGGCCCGTTCGCACATCGACAGCACCTCGCCCTGAAAGGCCTGGAACGTGGCGTAGAACAGGGCTTCCTTGTTCTCGAAATAGCCGTAAAGCGTCCCCTTGCTCACGCCGGCCGCCTCGGCAATGGCCTCCACCGAGGCCCCCTGGAAACCCTCGCGCGCGAAGACTTCTGTGGCGGCGCGAGTGATCTCGGCTCGGCGCGCTTCCTTGTCGACGATCTTGGGTGCCATGCGCTCTTTTATTGACTGACTGGTCAGTCATTATAGGACAAACGTAGCCGGGGTCAACGCCGCCCACAGCCGGAAGTACGTTTGACCTGCGTCAATACGCCCCGGTGGGGCAGGCCTATGCTCAGCGAACCAGTCAATGGATTGAGGTGGCTGCCATGAAACGCCAGATCAATGTCACGATGACTCTCGCCGCGCTCTTCTTTCTGGCCGGTTGCGCCTCCGGTCTGAGCGGCGAAACCTACAGCCGCGGCGAAGCGGGCACCGCCCAGCGGGTTGAATACGGTACGGTCATTTCCCTGCGGCCGGTCCGGATCGAAGGTACCAAGTCGAATATCGGCGCCGGTGCCGGCGCGGTGGCCGGCGGCATTGCCGGCAGCACCGTCGGCGGCGGCAAGGGATCAAGCGTGGCCGCGGTGATCGGCGCAGTGGCCGGCGGTCTGCTGGGCGCCGCCACCGAGGAAGGCATGACCCGCACCGATGGTGTGGATATCGGGCTGAAGATGGAAGACGGCCGGGAGATTTCGGTCGTGCAGGAACTCTCCCAGAACGAAGTGTTCCGGGTTGGCGACAAGGTCCGCGTGCTCTTTACAGGTCGCAAGGTACGCGTGGCGCATTGAGCGCCACGCGTCCCGCGGTTCGGTCAGGCATTGCCGGTCACGCTGAAGCACGTGGTGACCGGTACGCCGGTCTGCAGTGTCTGCAGGTTCACGCAACTGAATTCGGCGGCCGCCTGCAGCTTTCCAAGCAGACGCGGGTCCGTGCCCTCCTCCGCTTCAAGCGAAATGTCACACGTCATGCGTTGAAAGCCTACTGGCACCTCGCGGCTGACGCGCAGGGTGCCGCGCACATCGACCTCCGCCGTGACCTCGACATCCAGCGACAGCAGTCGCACGCCGAGCCGATCGGCAATCATTCGCAGGGTGGCATCCAGGCAGGCCGCCAGCGCGGCGCACAGAATATCGCCCGGATTGGGCGCGTCATGATCGCCGCCTACCGCACGGTGGATGCCGAAGGCCCATTCCACCCCGTAGTCGCGGCTGCCGGGCACGGCCCGGCCATGCACAGGATCACAACCGGCGCTCGATGCGCGTGCCCGGTCGACGATGCGGGCCTCTTCCGGCCGCTTGCGATAACCGGCGCAAAGCGGATCCTGCCGTTCCGCCACGAATCCCGTGGTTGGCCTGTCCATGTCATGCACGCTCCCTGCCCGGTACCCGGCGACCCGGTCGCGGGAAAAACATGGGTACCTGCTGACGGTAGACGCGATAGCGATCGCCCAGGAACCGGATAAGGTCGCGCTCCTCGAACTTCGTGCCCACGAGCACGTAAGCACTCATACCCAGCGACAGCACGAGATGCCCCCAGCTCATTACCGGCACCAGCCACAAACCCAGCAACACGCCGGTCATGATGGGGTGACGGATGAACCCATAGGCAAAACGCGTGGTGAAATGCGGCGACGCCGGCGGCTGGCGGCGCAAGTTCAGCCAGGCCTGGCGCAACCCGAAGAGATCGAAATGCGAGACCATGAAGGTTGCCGCCAGCAGGAACAGCCAGCCGATTCCGTTCACCGCGTAGCCGACAATCAGGGCCGGCCCTTCCAATTGCCAGACATAGCCCGGCAGCGGTTGCCAGGCCACCATGACAAGCGTGAGAAACACACTGCTGAAGAGCACGAACGTTGCCCGCTCGGCCGGAGCCGGCAACAGGCGCGTGAGGACGTCCTTGAAACCGGGCCGGGCCATCACCGAATGCTGCAACCCGAACAACGCCACCAGCCCGAGATCCACTAGCACGGCGAGCACGGGCGTCCTGGCAAGCGGGACAAGCGCCGGGCTGTCCACCGTTTGGGGCAGGAGCAGGCCCACCGACCAGAATATGAAGGCGGTGAATGCCGCCAGAAAAGCGATATAGGAAAGCCCCGCATAAAGCATGGTGACCGCGCGGCCACCCACGGACATCTTGACTTCGTCAGACATGATCATTCCCCCCGGAATCTGCTATGACCGGATATCACTATCCTCCGGTGGCAACTCCCGGAGAAGAGGCTAAATTGAGCACAAGGAGGTCATTTCAGCCAGGAAAGCGGAATCGACCACGACACCCCGTTCACGGACCCGCCGCGAGGCCGCACCATGATTGACGTCCTGCTTCTTGCACTGCCCCAGAATTTCGCCTCCGGCGTGGTCGGCGCCGGCGACCTGCTGGCAGTGGACCGGCATTTTCTTCGCGACATGTCGGGCGATCCCGACGACCGGACCAGCACATTCAACACCCGCCTGACCGGGCCCGACCAGCAGGTTCCGACGCCGTTCGGACCCACACTGCAACTCGACTGCACACTGGAAGACAGTGGCGTCGCCGATATCGTCTACATTCCGCCGCTGGCGATCTTCCCCGGCAGGGAACTGGAGTGCGACCCCCGCATCATCGACTGGATTCGCTGGCAGCACGACAACGGCGCCGTGGTCTGCAGCGCCTGTACCGGATCGCTGATGCTCGCCGCGACCGGCCTGCTGGACAACCGGCCGGCCACCACGCACTGGGCCTACATGGACGACATGCGCCGTGCCTTTCCGCGGGTCAAGGTCGAACCCAACCGGACACTGGTCGTCACCGGCGAGGGACAACGGCTCGTGACCGCAGGCGGTTATGCATCCTGGCACGACCTCATGCTTTATCTGATCCACCGGTTTTCCGGCGCCGAAGCTGCGCGCATGGTGGCCCGCTTCTTCCTCCTCGACTGGCACGATGTCGATCAGCAGGCCTATGTGTGTTTTCGGGAAAACCTGCAGCACAGCGATGATCTCGTTCGCCGGGCCCAGTTGTGGCTGCGCCAGAACCTGAGCCACCCCACCCCGGTGGACGCCGTCATCACTGCCAGTGGTTTGCCGCAACGGAGCTTTCTCCGGCGTTTCCGCCGCTCCACGGGACTCACGCCTGTGCGCTACCTTCAACATCTGCGCGTGGAGACCGCCAAATCCCTGCTCGAGGAAAGCGAAAAACCCGTGGATCAGATTGCCTGGGCCGTGGGATACGAGGACCCCGCCTATTTCCGGCGCATTTTCCGGCGCATCACCGGGCTCACACCCTCCGCCTATCGCAAGACCTTCCGCACACCGGCCCACGTTGCCGATCTGATGAGTTGAGCGACAGCTATCGGGCTTGCGCCGCGTTTGACATCGCGGGGAGCCGATGCCATAAGTGATGCCCCTTCACCCCCAGGGGAGACCTCCGATGCGCATTGCCTTTTCGCGTATGCTCCTTACCGCGGCCTGCGCCGCAATCACCCTGCTTGCTACACTGCCTTCGGCACGGGCCTACGATCGGATAAACGGCAAAATGCTCGCATCACGTTCCCCTGTTCTGGCGCGCCACGCGATGGCGGCCACCAGCCAGCCACTGGCCGTACAGGCCGCGCTGGAAATCATGCGCGAGGGTGGCAACGCGGTGGACGCGGCGATTGCCATGAACGCCACCCTGGGGGTCGTCGAGCCCACCGGCGCGGGCGTGGGCGGCGATCTCTTCGCCATTGTCTGGGACGCGAAAACAAAGCAGCTCTACGGTCTGAACTCCAGCGGCCCCTCGCCGAAATCGCTGACCCTCGCATGGTTCAGGCAACACGGCTACCAACATATTCCGCCGCATGGACCACTGCCGGTTACCGTTCCGGGCACGGTCGGTGGCTGGTTTGCCCTGCACGCGCGATTCGGGAAACTCCCGATGAAGAAGATTCTCGCGCCGGCAATCCGCTACGCACGCGAGGGCTATCCCGTCACCCAATACATTGCCTATGACTGGAAGCTCAACGCCGAGGTGCAGAAAAAATTCGACAATTTCAGGAAAACCTTCATGCCGGGCGGCCGCGCGCCCGACCCGGGCGAGGTATTCCATAATCCCGACCTCGCCAACACACTGACGCAGATCGCCAAAGGCGGGCGCGATGCCTTCTACAAGGGCAGGATCGCGCACACCATCGCCGACTACATTCACGAACAGGGCGGCTTCCTGTCCTACGAGGATCTCGCCAGCTACGAGCCGGAATGGGTGAAGCCGGTGTCCACCAGCTACCGGGGCTACGACGTCTGGGAGCTGCCACCCAACGGGCAGGGCATCGCCACGCTGCAGATGCTCAATATCCTGGAAGGCTATGACCTCGGAAGAATGGGCTTCGGCAGTCCCGAATACATCCACACGCTGGTGGAAGCCAAGAAACTGGTCTATGCCGATCGCGCCAGATTCTATTCGGACCCCCGCTTCAACAAGCTGCCGATCCAGGGTCTGATCTCCAAGAAATACGCCGAGCAGCGGCGCAAACTGATCGATCCGGAGCATGCGTCGAAAGGCTACGCGCCCGGCGACCCACCGGCACTGGCCACCGACGAACACGGCGACACCACCTACATGACCGCCGCCGACAACGAAGGCAACATGGTTTCGCTGATCCAGAGCAACTATCGGGGCATGGGCTCGGGCATGGTGCCGCCGGGCCTGGGCTTCGACCTGCAGGACCGCGGCGAACTGTTCAGCCTGAACCCGGACGACTACAACGCCTTCGCGCCCGGCAAGCGGCCTTTCCACACCATCATCCCCAGCTTCGTGACCAAAGACGGCAAACCCTGGATGAGCTTTGGCGTGATGGGCGGCGCCATGCAGCCGCAGGGCCAGACCGAAGTGCTGATCAACATGATCGACTTTGGCATGAACGTGCAGGAGGCCGGTGACGCCCCCCGCATCCGCCATGCCGGGAGCCCGCAACCCACCGGCGAGGCCGGCGACCCGGACGGCGGCACGGTGTATCTGGAATCGGGCTTTCCGCCGGAGACCCTGCGCGAACTCACGAAGATGGGCCATCATCTGTCCACGCAGGTGGACGGGTATGGCGGCTACCAGGCCATCCGCTACGACGCGAAGCATCACGTGTATTGGGGCGCCTCGGAATCACGCAAGGACGGGCACGCGGCGGGCTACTGACCCGCCGGGCCCTGCTCACCGCCTGACCCGGCGGCGCTCGTCGAGGCAATCAGCGCCTGGAACCGCGGATACCTGCGCAGTGGATTCCAGACGGGATCGACTCTCAAAACCGCCGGTGACTCGAACAGACCGCCGTGGTCGCCCATCAGTTTTTGTAGCGTGGTGATTGCAGCTGGATAGTCTCCAACGATTGCCTGAATTCGGGCCTGCGTATCCAGGTCTGCACGAATCAGATTGGAGGGATGACCCGGTTGCCGGTCGATCCGCAGGGCGATTCTGACCTGATTCGCGGCGTCCTGGCGCCTCCCGAGCCTTATCAACACTCTGGCACGCAGGCGCAGCAGCTGAGTATCGTCCGGCGTATCGGCCAGTCTGGCCTGCAGCATCCTGTCGGCTTCCTGCAGGTAGGGACGCGCCTTATCTTCAGCGCCCGCGGTCCACTCGACGTCTCCGCGCAGATAGACGTCAAGGATCCTGCCCGCGGAATACCCGATGTGCAGGTGACGCGCAACCCGGCGGGCGGCATCGATGTTCTTCTGCATCAACAGCAATTCGACGCGATCCGCGTCCAGATCGGACCGTCGTGGCGCATCGTCGGGAATCGAATCCAGCACCTTGAGCGCGGCGTTGATGTCACCGGTCTGGAACAGTACGGCCTGGCTCAAGGCCCGATAGACGTTGGCCTTGTCCGGCGAAATAGCCAATGCGTGTCGCAAGACCCGGCGAGCTCCCGCATAGTCACCCTGGGCCATCCGGGCGTCTCCTACTATCAGGGCCGTGTGACTGTTCCTGGGATCGAGTTCGAGCGCACGCTCCACCTCCTTGACGCCCTGGGCGATGTCATTTCCGTAGAGGGCGTCAGTGATGGCCAGCGTACGCATGGCCTCGGCGTAGTTCGGCCGCAGACGAAGTGAACGTTTCAGTTGGGATCGCGCATCGCCGTCATCATGGAGCCCGACCAGATCGACCAGAGCGGTCGCAAAGTGCCCTTCCGGCAGGTCGGGTGACAGCTTCAACGCGTGATCGGCATTACGCAGTGCCTCTTGGACCACTGTCTGAACATCGTCCTGGGCAACGCCCCAGTCCACCTCCGTCATTTGTGCTTTCGCCAAATCGGCCCAGGCGAGCGCAAATTCGGGGTCGAGCTTCACGGCCTTCAGGTACGCGGCAATCGCCTTCGGCAACAGCGTCGTATAGGCGCTCTCGTCACTTGCCTGGTGAAGATAGTGTTCAGCACGCAGATAGGCGTCATAGGCCTCTGGATTGCGAGTGGGCACCTTCGCAACAGCCGTCGCCTCGGCTGGCGAGAGCTCGGAGTCAAGCGCCGCGGCGATCTTCTGCGCCACCTCACCCTCAACGCCAAATATGTCGTGCAGCGTGCGGGTATATGCCGCCGCCCAGAGGTGTGTTCCCGTGCGCGCATTGATGAGCTGCACGTTGATCAATACCTGGTTGCCCGCCTTCTGCACGCTCCCCTCAAGAAAGGTCGCAACGTGCAAGCGTTGCCCGATCGCGGGCAGATCATCCGGATGGCTGGCATACCGTGCGGTCGCGGTCCGCGACATGACCTTGAGATCACCAATATCAGCGAGCCTGGTGAGAATCAGGTCCTGCATGCCGGCGGCGAAGTAGGCGTTACTCTTGTCGCTGGAGAGATTCTCGAATGGCAGCACGGCGATCGACTTGGCGGATATTGTCGTGGCCGATGAGCCCGCGTTCGCTGCGGTGGCAAGCGCTGACGACGACGCCGTTTCCGAAGGCATCGGCTGTGTTTTGCGCCCGGCTACCGTATCCACCCACTGCCATCCGAGTATGCCCACCGCGGCGGCGAGTACGACGATGATGGAAAAATTGAGCGCCCGGCCGACCCGTCGGCGCATCTCCGATCCGCGTGCATCCGCATCGTCCACCGCCACCGTGCGACGCACGCCTTCCGGTGTGACCTCAAAGGCCCAGGCGAGAATCAGCGCCACCGGGAAGAACAGGAGCAGGAGTCCGATCACCACCTTGAGCACCCAGTCCGGGGCATTGAAAGTGGGCAGTGCAATGGCGGCGAGCTGGATCAGCAGCCAGGCCGTCACGGCATAGGCGGCCGCAATCCGGAATATGTGCCGACGCCGCAGCTCGGCGAAGAAGGAAGGCTTGTGGCTCATGACCCCGCCACCTTGTCGGCGGCCGACGATGTATCCGCATGTTTGGCAATCAGCGCCTGAAAACGCGGATCCTTGCGCAGCGGGTCCCACATCGGATCAAGCTTCAGCAGCGGCACGCTCACCAGATCGGGACTGGCGATACGCAAGAGGCGGGGCAGCGCGGCAATCGCCGCATCGCGGTCTCCCACCTTGGCCTCGATCCAGGCCCGCTCCGCCTCCATGACCGGCCCGAATGCGGCGTTCCTGCTCGTGGGCACCAGCGCGACGGCCTGGTTGGCGGCCTCCAGCGCCGCGTGCCTGTGGCCCAGGCCGGCCTCCGCCATGCCGAGAAATATGTGATAGGCGGCGCGGGCTGCTTGATCGCTGTTATCCTTGCGCGCCAGCAACCGGTGCGCAGCCGCAACGGCGTGCTCGAAGGCCTCATGAGCCCCCGCACCCTTTCCAGCTCGCTGAAACGCCAGACCCAGCCAATTCCAGAAGATGACCCGGTAGTCGAGATTGATTGGCGAGGACGACTTCAGCAAGGGACGCACGACGGCGACCGCCCCTGCATAATCGCGGGCCACGAACTTTATCCGCCAGGCGAGGTTGGCCAGGCCTTCAGTCGCAACACCCGATAGTGAAGCCCTGGCTTCGGCCAGTGCCTCTTCGGCATCCTTCAGCCGCCCCTCGGCCAGATAGATGGCCGCCTTTCCTCCGAACGCATCCGTGTCTTTCGGGTTCAGCGCCTGCGCCCGGTCGGCGAGCTTCAGCGCGGTCGAATAATCACGCATCAGGAAGTAATAGTTGCCGGCAACGTTGAGCGTGCCCGGATTCAGCGGATCCAGCGCCACGGCCCTGCGCGCCAGATCGAGCACTTCCTGCCGCCTGCCCAGAGCCCAATTCGCATTCGTAATGCACCAGAGCACGTTCGGGTCGCTCGGCGCGTTTGCCCTGGCCTTCCCGCAGGCCGCCAGTGCGCCCTGGAAGTCCTGTCGGGTCACCATGCGAAAATTGCCCAGTGCAAGCAAAGTCTGGGCCGCATCCGGCACCAGCGCGCGTGCCTTGTCCAGCGCGCGGCGGGCGGTCACAAGGCTCTCATTCCGATCGCCAAAATGGCTCGCATAAAGGTTCTCCTCGGCATACGCGAGCCCGGCCCAGGCAAGACCGAAAGTCGGATCGAGCTTCACCGCCTGCCTGTAGCCCGCCGCAGCTTCGCGATTGTTGGCGGTGGATACGACGGACACGGCGCGGGCACGCAGGTAGGCATCGTAGGCGTCGGCGTTGGTCGTCGGCGCCGTGGCGAGCCGCTGCTTTTCGGGCGCAGTGAGCTTCGACTGAAGCTCATCGGCCACCTCCTGCGCCACCTCGCCCTCGACCCCGAAGATATTGTCGAGAGTGCGGGTGTATGACTTCGCCCAGATATGACTGTCGCTCCGGGCATCAATGAGCTGCACGTTGATCAGAACCTGCGATCCGGCCTTTTGCACACTGCCCTCGAGGATCGTCGCCACACCCAACTCGCGGCCGATCTTCTTCAGGTCGTCGGGGTGGCTGTCGAACTGCTGCGTGGAGGTTCGCGAAATGACCTTGAGATCGCCGATCTCGGCGAGCCTGGTGAGAATCAGGTCCTGCATGCCGGCCGCGAAGTAGGCATTGTTCTTGTCACCGGAGAGATTCTCGAAAGGCAGCACGGCGATGGACTTGCCGAGCGTTGTCCCGGTGGCGGTGCTGTCCGCTTTCATCGGCGAGCGCTGGAGAGCGAACTGCCGCCAGCCCAGCACGGCGACGGCGGCGAGAAGCGCAACGATGATGACACCATTTAGGAATCGCCCGGCACCGCGGTGAGCCTCCGGCGAACGCGCGGAGGCCACATCGGCCGGACGGGTGCGCCGCACGCCCTCGGGCGTCATCTCGAAGGCCCAGGCAAGCACCAGTGCAACGGGGAACCCGAGCGCGACAAAGCCGATGAGAAGAGACATCGCCCAATCGGGTGCGTGGAGCGCGGGGAATACAATGGCTCCGAGCTGGAGCACGAGCCAGGCGACGGCGGCGTAGACCACGGCGATGCGCACAATATGGCGCCTGCGGAGTTCATTCCAGACTCTCATGCCCCCTCCTCACGCCGTCCGCCGAGGACGCGGCTAGCCGGTTGTCGCCTGCGGGTCATTGGTGAAGCCCTTGCAGGTTCTTGCCAGCGGATGCCAGCCGTTCTTCGGGTAATGCCAGTTGCAAATCACGGGCAGGATGTCCGCGCGGATACTGCTCTGCCGCGCCTTCACCCGCCGGACGACAGCCTGGAATCGCGGGTCATCGCGTACGACATCGAACACCGGTGAGTTTTCCAGCGCGTAAGGAACGAGCACCATGCCGCGGTACGGCCGCGACACATCCAATGCCTTGCCCAGTTCCTCGAGACCCCGGCGGGTCTTGCCGGTGGCGATATCGAGCATGCCAAAGTCGCGGATACGCCCGGCATTCTCGGGGAGACCGGCCGCGCTGGCGTCGCTTTGGTCCTTGTTCAGCCAGTCATGCACCTTGGCGAGCAATCCGGCAGCCATGGCAGATTCGCCGGCCTCTTTCTCCAGGGCCGCGAAGTCGACAAGAGGTCCCACACCAAACACCCGCTCCGTCTTTCCGCCACGCTTGAGCATGTTCCACGCCAACGACAACTGTTTTCTCGCTTCGTCACGATGACCGGCCAGCAGGTACAGCAGCGCGGCCTCCTG
>JASFQN010000047.1:0-14786 GCA_050115425.1 Gammaproteobacteria bacterium
CCGGTTGCCGGGGCCTGGCCCATGCCGATGCAACCGTTGCAGCCGGTCTGGTGCAGACGCGCTCCGGCATGAATCAACTTGTTGAGCAGACCCGTTTCAGCCAGATTCTCCAGAATCTGGCGCGAGGTAGGGTTGATGTCGAAGGAAACGCGATCATGCACCTGGCGACCGTCCACGATCAGCGCGGCAATCGCCATGTCACGCAGGCCGGGATTGGCGGAGGAGCCGATATAGGCCTGGTAGATGTCGTCCCCGGCCACTTCGCTCACCGGGCGGACGTTGCCCGGACTGCTGGGCAGTGCAATGAGCGGCTCCAGAGACGACAGGTCGATCTCGTCGTGGTCGTCATACGCGGCGCCCTCGTCCGCCACCAGTTCGGTGAAATCGCCCTCGCGTTGCTGGCTGCGCAGAAACGCTCGCACCGCATCGTCGGCCGGAAACACGGTGGTCGTCGCACCGAGTTCCGCCCCCATGTTCGCGATCACGTGGCGGTCCATGGCCGATAGATGCTCAAGGCCCGGACCGTAGTACTCGATGATCCGACCCACACCACCATCCACGTCATGCCGGCGCAGCATTTCCAGAATCACATCCTTGGCGCTGACCCAGTCAGGCAATGCGCCGGTCAGGCGTACGCCCATGATCCTGGGCATCTTGAGATAGAAGGGCTCTCCCGCCATGGCCATGGCGACTTCCAGACCGCCCGCGCCGATTGCCAGCATGCCCAGCGATCCCGCCGCACAACTGTGACTGTCCGAGCCCAGCAGCGTGCGCCCCGGCTTGCCGAAGCGCTCCATGTGCACGGGATGGCTTACGCCGTTTCCGGGGCGGCTGAACCAGACCCCGAACCTGCGGCAGGCACTGCGCAGGAACAGGTGATCGTCCGGATTGCGGAAGTCGGTCTGGAGAAGGTTGTGATCCACATACTGCGCGGACAACTCCGTCTTCACCCGCCCGATCTTCATGGCCTCGAATTCCAGCATCACCAGTGTGCCGGTCGCATCCTGCGTGAGGGTCTGGTCGATCTTGATGCCGATCTCCTCGCCGGGGTTCATGTTGCCCTCGACCAGATGTTCGGCAATGAGTTTGCGGGCGACGTTGCGCTTGTCTGCCATGGGACCACCTCCTGGAAGTCAGAACCGTGGCCTCGACCCCAAGCAGCCGTTGCGGCGTGCCTTCGCGCAACGGACTGCGAAGGCGAGACCGGGAACCCGCGATGAATGCGGCTTCCAGGGAATTGGAAAGCGCCGCGGGGGAAAAATTCCATCCGTTTTCCGCACTTGACGAGACCACCATGGTCACCTGCGGGATCGATGCACTGCAAAAATCGCGCGCTCGCGCATGGTAAAATGCAGCGATTTCCAGTCATGCGGACCGCTGATCACCCGTGCCCGATTTTGACCTTCGCTATGCGCGACAACACGTGCTGCCCGGCTTCGGTGCCGAGGGTCAGGCACGCCTGCGTGCCGCATCGGCCCTGATCGTGGGGCTCGGCGGTCTGGGTTCACCGGCGGCCATATACCTGGCCGCCGCGGGCATCGGTCATCTGCATGTCTGTGACTTCGACCGCGTGGATGAGACCAATCTGCAACGCCAGATTCTTCACGGCACACCGGACATCGGCGAAGACAAGACCGCCTCGGCGAAGCACGCGCTGGCACGCCTCAACCCCGATGTCGCGATCACTACGATCAACCGCCGCCTGGACCCGGTGGCACTTGCGCGGACGGTTGCAGCGATGGATGTGGTGCTGGACTGCTCGGACAACTTTGGAACACGCTTCGCCATCAATCAGGCGTGCGTGGCCCACGGCGTGCCGCTCGTCTCGGGCGCCGCCATTCGCTATCAGGGCCAACTCGCGGTATTCACGCCCGGGCCCGGCGACAACGCCTGCTACCGCTGTCTTTTCGACGAATCCGACGAAATCATTGAAGATTGCCGCAGCAACGGCATTCTCGGGCCGGTGACGGGCGTCATCGGCAGTCTGCAGGCGGCCGAGGCCATCAAACTGGTCACCGGCGTGGGCACGCCCGCAGCCGGCCGGCTGCGCACTTATGACGCCCTCACCGGCGCCTGGCGTGAGTATCGGATTCCACGTGACCCCGACTGTCCGGTCTGTGGAGGGCGCCCGTGATGGACGGACTGATCATGGAACGCGCTCAGGCCCACGTCCGGCTCAGCGAGTATCTGCATCACTCGATTCCCCTGATTGCCCACATGGGCGTCGAAGTCTGTCCCGTGGGTGAGGACGGCATTCGCCTGCGGGCACCGCTGGCGCCCAACAGCAACCACATCGGTACGGCTTTCGGTGGCAGTCTGCACGGGCTGGCGACGCTGGCCTGCTGGGGCCTGGTATGGCTGGCTCTCGAAGCCGTCCCGGACAGCCGGATCGTCATTCAGGAAAGCCACATGAACTACCTGCGCCCGGTGAATACCGACCTGGAAGCCTTCTGTCCCTTCCCGGCCACCGCTGAAATGAATCGCTTTGTGGAACGCATGCGCCGCAGGGGGCGTGCCCGATTGTCGCTGCAGGCCGCGATCCGCAACGCCGGCCGGGAAACCGCCACTTTTCGTGGACGCTTTGTCGCCCTCTCTCCCCACCAATCACAGGTCCGCCAGGAGACACGCTGATCCATGGAGAAACTGCCCCGCGCCCTTGTGAACCGGTTGCTGGCTCATGCCCAGCGGTTTCCCGACCGGGAGGTCTGCGGCCTGGTTGCCGCCACCGATGACGAGCCCTCGCGCTGCTATCCGATCCCCAACAACGCCGACGCGCCGGACCGACTGTTCGCCATGGAGCCGGCCGCCCAGCTGCAGGCCATGAAACGGATGCGCGAACACGGCGAGAGGCTCTACGCCATTTACCATTCACATCCTGAAACGCTGCCGGTGCCCTCGCAACGCGATCTGGAAGCGGTCGGTTACCCCGAGGCGCTGTACCTGATCATCTCGCTGGGAACCAGGGGCGTACTGGAAATGCGCGGCTGGCGCCTGACGGGCGAGCAACCGGAAGCGGTGGCAATCGGAATCCGCGACTGACGCGCGGAACGGATCAATGTCTCGTGGAGCTGCCCGGCAGGCCGGATCCGTCGGCAAACAGGGCCTGGGTGTCCACGCTGTCAAAACGATATTCGCGGCCGCAGAACTCGCATGCGACCCGCACCTCGCCTTCGTCGGCCACGATGGAACGCACTTCGTCATGGCCCAGGCTGCGCAACATGTCGGCGATGCGCTCCCGCGAACAACGGCAACGGAATGCCACGGGCGCCGACTCGAAAAGCCGCACGTCCTCCTCGTGGTAAAGCCGATGCAGCAGATCCTGCGCGGCCAGGTCGCGAAGCTCACCCGGGGTCACGGTATCGGCGAGCATGGTGAATCGGTTCCAGGCATCCGGATCACCGGAGTCGTCGGTCTCGCCGGGCAGTGTCTGAAGCATCAGTCCGGCGGCGGCGGATCCGCCGGCGGTGAGCCACAGGCGTGTGGGAAGCTGCTCGGAACGCCGGAAATAGGCCTCGAAGCTCTGGGCGAGTGAATCGCCTTCCAGCGGCACAATGCCCTGGTAGCGTTCGGCCCGACCGCTCTGCTCGATGGTGATGGCCAACCGCCCCGCACCCACGAGGGCGGACAATTCCAGTCCCGCAACATCGCCGTGCCATTGAGCCATGCCACGCAGATTTCGCTCGCTCGTGCATTGCACGACCAAAAGATGCAGGGGCCCGTCCCCCTGCAGTTGAAGGGTCAGCGCGCCTTCGAACTTCAGCGTGGAACCCAGCAGCACTGTGGCCGCCATGGCCTCTCCCAGCACGGCCGCAACTTCCGGTGGATAGTCCTGGCGGTCGAGCACCGCGCGCCAGCTGGCATCCAGGTGCACGAGTTCGCCGCGCACCGGGTGGTGTTCGAACAGGAATCGGTAGAGGCTGTCGCGTTCCTTCATACGACCTGCCGAGCGAAGCGCCGCGGCGCCTAGGGCGCCAGCTTGCTCTTGAGGAGTTGGTTGACCTGTTGCGGATTCGCCTTGCCCTGAGTGGCCTTCATCACCTGCCCCACGAAGAAGCCGAACAGCTTGTCCTTGCCCGCGCGGTACTGCTCGAGCTGCTGCGGATTGGCGGCGATGACCTCGTCAATGATCGTCTCGATCGCCGAGGTATCGGTGATCTGCTTGAGGCCGCGCTGTTCGATGATGGCGTCGGCCTCGCCGCCTTCGGTCCACAACGCCTCGAACACTTCCTTGGCGATCTTGCCGGAAATGGTATTGTCCTGAATCCGGCGCAGCAGGCCGGCCAGCATGTCGGCGGATACCGGCGATTCGGTGATCTCCAGACCGTCGCGGTTGAGCGCGCCGGACAGTTCGCCCATCACCCAGTTGGCGGCCAGCTTGGCCTCGCCCGCGGCGGAGGTGACCGCCTCGAAGTAGTCGGCCAGTTCCCGCGTCGCGGTCAGTACCGAGGCATCGTAGTCCGAAAGACCGAATTCTTCCATGAAGCGTTGTTTCTTCTCGTCCGGCAATTCGGGAAGGCCGCCCCGCACTTCGTCCACGAATGATGATTCGATCTCCAGCGGCAGCAGATCCGGATCGGGGAAGTAACGATAATCGTTGGCTTCCTCCTTGGTGCGCATCGAGCGGGTCTCGTGCTTGTCCGGATCGTACAGGCGGGTTTCCTGCACAACCTTGCCGCCACCCTCGATCAAATCGATCTGGCGCTCGATTTCGAAATTGATGGCGCGTTCGATGAAGCGGAAGGAATTGAGATTCTTGAGCTCGGTACGCGTGCCGAATTCCTTCTGTCCGCGCGGCCGCACCGATACGTTGGCATCACAACGGAAGGAGCCTTCCTGCATGTTGCCGTCGCAGATTTCCAGATAGCGCACCAGTGCGTGCAGCTTCTTCATGTAGGCAACCGCTTCCTTTGCCGAACGCATGTCGGGCTCGGAAACGATTTCCAGCAGCGGCGTACCGGCGCGGTTGAGGTCAATCCCCGTCATGGCATCAAAGCCGTCATGCAGCGACTTGCCGGCGTCCTCCTCGAGGTGCGCGCGCGTCAGTCCCACCACCTTGGTCTCGCCGTCTTCCAGCGTGATCGTCAGTGACCCGCCCTTGACCACCGGCAGCTCGTACTGGCTGATCTGGTAGCCCTTGGGAAGGTCCGGATAGAAATAGTTCTTGCGCGCAAAAACCGAACGCGACGCAATCTCCGCTCCGACCGCAAGACCGAACTTGACCGCCATGCGCACGGCCTCACGGTTGAGCACCGGCAGCACACCCGGATAGCCGAGATCGACCAGGCAGGCCTGGGTGTTGGGCTCGGCGCCATAGGCGGTGGGCGCGCCGGAAAAGATCTTGCTGCGCGTGGCCAGCTGCGCGTGGATCTCTAGCCCGATGACTACTTCCCAATCCATCTTGTGACTGTTCCCCTGCTGATAACTGCTGGAACCGGATACGCCCCGATCAAGCGAAGGCCGGCGGCGTGCGGCGATGCCAGTCGGTCTGTGTCTGGTACTGGTGGGCAACGCCCAGCAGGCGCGCCTCGTCGAAATAATTGCCGATGATCTGCAGCCCCACCGGCAGTTCGGAGACAAACCCCATCGGCACGGAAATGGCCGGAAGTCCCGCCAGATTGACGCCAATGGTGTAGATGTCGTTCAGATACATCGTGATCGGATCGTCGGTCTTCTCGCCCAGACCGAAAGCCGGAGTGGGCGTGGTCGGTCCCATCAGGACATCGACCTTTTCGAAGGCGCGGCGGAAATCATCGCTGATCAGCTGCCGGGTCTTTTGCGCCTTGAGGTAGTAGGCATCGTAATAGCCGGCCGACAGCACGTAGGTACCGGTCATGATGCGGCGTTTGACCTCGGCACCAAAACCTTCGCCCCGACTGCGCTTGTACATGTCGAGAAGATCCACCGCGCTTTCGCAGCGGTGACCGAAACGTACGCCATCGAAGCGCGACAGATTGGACGAACACTCGGCCGGCGCAACCACATAATAAGTGGGAACCGACAGACCCAGATTCGGCAGGCTGACATCGATCACCTCGGCGCCCATCTCGCGATAGACATCGAGGGCCTCACGCACCCGCGTGGCAACCTCCGCATCCAGCCCCTCGTCGAAGAATTCCGCCGGCACGCCGATCTTCAGCCCCTTGATCGATTCGCCCAGGCGCGCCCGGTAGTCGGGCACCGGCTGGTCCACACTGGTCGAGTCCCGGGTATCGAAACCGGCCATGGCGCCGAGCACCAGCGCTGCATCTTCCGCCGAGGCGGTCAGCGTGCCGGCCTGGTCGAGGCTGGAGGCAAAGGCGATCATGCCATAGCGCGAAACCCGCCCGTAGGTGGGCTTCAGGCCGGTGATGCCCGAAATCGCCGCCGGCTGGCGGATGGAGCCACCCGTGTCTGTGCCGGAAGCAAACGGTGCGAGACGCGCGGCCACGGCCGCGGCGGATCCGCCGGAGGAGCCACCCGGCACCCGGGTGGTATCCCAGGGGTTGCGGACCGGACCGAAATAGCTTGTCTCGTTGGACGAACCCATGGCGAACTCGTCCATGTTGGTCTTGCCCAGCATGATCATGCCCGCGTCGCGCAGCCTGGCCACCACGGTGGCGTCGTAGGGCGACACGAAATTCTCCAGCATGCGCGAACCGCAGGTCGTGAGTACGCCCTCGGTGCAGAAGATGTCCTTGTGCGCCATGGGTATGCCGGTCAGCGGCCCGGCACTGCCCGCGGACCGGCGCTGGTCGGCCTCGCGGGCCTGCGCGAGAGCCTGGTCGGCGGTCACGGTGACGAAGGCATTGAGTTCGGCATTGTGCTTTTCCACCCGCTCGAGCAGAGCGGTGGTGAGTTTCTCACTGGTGGTCTCGCCAGCCTTGAGGGCCGCGGACATTTCGGCAAGCGTCTTGTCGTGCATGCTGATCGGAATTCCGGATGGTTTCGGTGGATCGGGGCCTGACGGCCCGGCTCAGACGGTGACGGTCACTCGATGACCCTGGGAACCAGATAGACACCCCATTCGACGTGCGGCGCGTTCTCCTGATAGCGATCCCGGTCGACAGACTCGCTGGGCTCGTCGGCGCGCAGCCGCTGGGCCATGTCCAGGGGATGCGCCATGGGCGTCACCCCATCGGTATCCGCGGCGTTGAGCTGTTCGACGAAGTCGATGATGCGCGAGAGATTGCCGACATAGCCGGGGATATCCGCTGCACTGATTTCCAGTCGCGCCAGGTGGGCGATGGTCTCCACTTCACTCGGCTTGAGCGACATCTCGATGATCTCCACGGGAAAGCACGTAAACTGTGGAATCTACCACAGTTCCTGTCTTGCCCAAAGACCCACCCGTTGCTAGAGTAGCGGACTTGCTGTGTCTCCAGTTCGGTGGCTGACTGATCATGTTCAACAGTGTGCGCGGCTTCTTCTCCAACGACATCTCGATCGACCTTGGCACCGCCAATACGCTGATCTATGTCCGCGGCAAGGGGATCATTCTCAACGAGCCCTCGGTGGTGGCGATCCGGGACGAGCCGGGTCGTGGCAACAAGTCCATCGAAGCGGTGGGCGTGGACGCCAAGCGCATGCTGGGCCGCACGCCGGGCAACATCACCGCGATCCGCCCCCTGAAGGATGGCGTGATCGCGGACTTCACGATTACCGAGAAGATGCTTCAGCACTTCATCAAGAAGGCGCACGGTACCCGGTATTTCCGCCCCAGCCCGCGCGTACTGATCTGCGTACCCTACGGCTCGACCCAGGTCGAGCGTCGCGCGATCAAGGAATCCGCGGCCGGAGCCGGCGCGCGCAAGGTCTATCTGATCGAGGAACCCATGGCGGCCGCCATCGGTGCCGGCATGCCGGTACACGAGGCCCGGGGCTCCATGGTACTGGATGTGGGCGGCGGCACGTCCGAGGTGGCCGTGATTTCGCTCAACGGCATTGTCTATGCCGCGTCCGTGCGAATTGGTGGTGACCGTTTCGACGAGGCCATCATCAACTATGTGCGCCGCAACTATGGCACCCTGATCGGGGAAGCGACGGCCGAACGGATCAAGCATGAGATCGGCTCCGCCTATCCGGGCAAGGAAGTCCGTGAAATCGAGATCAAGGGCCGCAACCTCTCCGAGGGCGTGCCACGCAGCTTCGTTCTCAACAGCAACGAGATCCTGGAAGCGCTCCAGGAGCCGCTCTCCGGTATCGTCGGCGCGGTCAAGACGGCACTGGAGCAGACGCCGCCCGAACTGGCCTCCGATGTCGCCGAGCGCGGCCTGGTGCTCACCGGTGGCGGCGCGCTGTTGCGCGACCTGGACCGGTTGCTGATGGAAGAAACCGGCATCCCGGTGGTCATCGCTGACGACCCGCTGACCTGCGTGGCCCGCGGGGGTGGCCGCGTTCTGGAACTGATGGACGAACACGGCGCTGAAATCTTCGCCGTGGAATAGTGTAAAGTGGAGAAACCTTGATCATTTCATGTTCCGCATGGACTGATCGGCGGTTCGAACTGGCGCCATCCGCACGGTTTCGGATGGCGGTACACCCATCGCGGACGCGTCTGCGCTGATCTGTCTGCAGAGACCTTGTTCCAGCTGAGACGACACAACGACTCCCGCCTGTTCTCCCGGGCACCTTCTGCCGCCCTGAAGACGCTCGCCTTCGTGGTCGCCTCCGTCACGCTCATGGTTTATGACCAACGGGCCGGGCACCTCGTGCAACTCCACCGCGCACTGTCCACCGTGGTCTATCCCGTCCGGGCCCTCGTGGACCTGCCATTCGATGCCGCGGATTGGCTGAGCGAGGCGCTGGCAACCCGCAAGCATCTGCTGACCGAGAATCGCGCCCTGCGCCAACAGGCGCTCGAACAGGCGGCTCGTCTGCAGCGGCTGGATGCCCTGGAGACCGAAAATGCCCGGCTGCGCGCCCTGATGGAATCCGCGCGCCGGCTCAAGGACCGCGTGGTGGTGGCCGAACTGCTGGCCGTGGACCTCGACCCCTACCGGCATCAGGTGGTGGTGGACAAGGGCACTGGCGACGGCGTGTATACCGGCCAGCCCCTGATCGATGCCTACGGCGTGGTCGGGCAGGTGACGCATGTGGGTCCCAACAGCGCCGATGCCATACTGATCACCGACGCCAGTCATGCGATCCCGGTGGAGGTCAATCGCAACGGCCTGCGCACCATCGCCGTCGGCACCGGCGATATCGACCGGCTGGATCTGCCCTACCTGCCCAACAACGCCGATATCCAGCAGGGTGATCTGCTGGTGACCTCGGGGCTTGGCGGCCGATTTCCGCGCGGCTACCCGGTGGCCATTGTCGATACCGTCAAACACGCGCCGGGGCAGGGGTTCGTGCAGGTGGGCGCGCGACCCACCGCCCGCCTCAACCGGAGCCGCGAAGTGCTCTTGGTTTGGAGCGGCAATCGGCATCCCGAGAACACGGTGAGGACCGGCGCCCGGGAGGGTCAGGGCAGATGAGAGAGGGCCCGCACATAGGCTGGTGGGTGATCTGGGTGACACTTGTCGCCGGGATGATGCTCACCATCTGGCCGCTCCCGGACTGGGCCGCCCGCTTCCGCCCCGACTGGGTGGCCTTGCTGGTCATTTACTGGTGTCTGGCCATGCCCCACCGCGTGGGCATACTGACCGCATGGGTGGCCGGCGTGATGGTGGACGCACTGACGGGATCGCTGCTGGGCGAACATGCCCTGGCGCTCACGGTGGTTGCCTTCCTGACGCTGCAATCACACCTGCGGCTGCGCCTGTTCCCGCTCTGGCAGCAAACGGTCAGCGTGGTGGCCTTCCTGGTCGTGTATCAGTTCCTGCTGCTCTGGATAGACGGCATCACCGGTCAGGTCACCGGATCCTGGGAACGCCTGCTGCCGGTGCTCACCAGTGCCGTTCTGTGGCCCTGGATACTCAATCTGCTGCGGATTCTCCGCCGCCGCTATCAGTCCGTCTGAGCTCCCTGCCGATCATGCCAATGCTGCAACCGTGATGCGCGCCAATCTCAGAATCAAGGACCAATGGCAGGAACAGCAACTGTTTCTGGTCCGGACGTTGATCGGGGCATTCATCGCCCTGCTGCTGTTCGGCGCCCTGGTTGCCCGACTGGTATTTCTTCAGGTCGTCAACTACGACCATTTCGCCACCCTCTCGGAAGGCAACCGCCTGCGTCTGGAGCCGGTCGCGCCCACCCGCGGGCTGATTTACGACCGCAACGGTGTACTGCTGGCAGAAAACGTGCCTACCTACCAGCTAGAAATCACACCGGAGCAGGTGCCCGACATGGCGGGCACGCTCAAGCGCCTGGGCCGCATCATCAATCTCAAACCCTCCGATCTCGACCGCTTTCATCAACTGCTCGGGAGCCAGCGCCGCTTTCAACCGGTGCCCCTGCGAACGGAGCTGAGCGACGAGGAGGTGGCCCGCTTCGCAGTCAATCGCCCGGATTTTCCCGGCGTGGACATCCAGGCCCGGCTGTCGCGACGCTACCCGCTTGGCCCGCTCGGCGTCCATGCCCTGGGCTATGTCGGCAGTGTCAGCGAGACGGAGCTCCGCCAGCTCGATCCCTCCGAATACAGCGGTACATCGCTGGTGGGCAAGATCGGCGTGGAGCGATCGTGGGAAAATCAACTGCATGGTCTGTCCGGCAACCAGCAGGTGGAGACCAATGCACAGGGCCGGGAACTGCGCGTGGTGGATTTCAATCCGCCGCAGTCGGGCGAGGACCTCTATCTGAATCTGGACATCAAGGTTCAACGCGCGGCGGACGACGCGCTGGGGGATCACAGCGGCGCCGTGGTGGCCATCGATCCGCGCAATGGCGCCGTGGTCGCCATGGTCAGCAAGCCGACCTACGACCCGAACCTCTTCGTGGGCGGCATCGACAGCAGCGCCTACCAGAACCTGCGAAGCGATCCGAAACAGCCCCTGTTCAACCGAGCGATCCGCGGTCGCTACCCGCCGGGCTCCACGGTCAAGCCGTTCCTCGGCCTGGCCGGACTCGTGGACGGGGCGATTACACCGCACGACAAGGTCAATTGCACCGGGGTCTTCCACCTGGAGGGGCATGAACGCCCCTACCGCGACTGGAAGCGCGGCGGTCACGGTTCGACCGACCTGCACAAGGCGATCGAGCAGTCCTGCGACGTATTCTTCTACGACCTTGCACTCAAACTGGGCATCGACCAGATCCACGACTTTCTTTCCCGCTTCGGCTTTGGCCGCATCACCGGCGTGGACCTCGACGGCGAACTCCCGGGCCTGCTGCCTTCGCGGCAATGGAAGCGTCGGGTACGCCACCAGCCCTGGTTCCCCGGAGAAACGGTGATCACCGGCATTGGCCAGGGCTTCATGCTGGTCACTCCGATGCAGCTGGCCCATGCCGTGGCCACGCTCGCCGCCCGCGGCCACGCCTTCCGGCCACATATGGTCAAAGCCGTGCGGGATCCGGCCAGCGGCAAAATGCTCTCGATTGCGCCGGAGCCGGAACCGGCCATCCAGCTGAAGCACCCCGGCTACTGGGACGACGTCATTAAGGGCATGGTGGCGGTGGTCAACAGTATCTACGGAACCGCGCACCCTTACATTTCACGCGGCGAGCAAGTCACCATCGCCGGCAAGTCGGGCACCGCCCAGGTCTTCAGTCTTGAAGAGGGCGAGGAGTACGATGCCGAAAAGGTGGAAGGCAAACTGCGCGACCACGCGCTCTTCGTGGCCTTCGCGCCGGCGCGCAACCCCAGGCTGGCGGTGGTCGTGGTGGTCGAACACGGCGGCGGCGGCAGCAGTGTGGCCGCCCCCATTGCGCGCAAGGTGCTGGATACCTGGCTGGCCGAGCAGGATTCGGGAGGCGGGAAGTAATGTTCGGTGACGACGCGGATATCTACGGGTCCGGCTCAGCACTCGGCGCCCCCGGGCGCCTGGCCCGCCGGCTGAACCTGGACCTCCCCCTGCTTGCAGGGCTCCTGCTGCTCGGCACCGTGGGTCTGTTCATTCTCTACAGCGCCGGCGGTGAAAATGTCGACCTGCTCGTGCGCCAGGGCATCCGGCTTTGCGTCTCGTTCACGGTGCTGCTGGTGGTCGCCCAGATACCGCCCCATCTGATGCGCCTTTGGGGACCGTGGCTTTACGGGCTTGGCATCATTCTGCTGGTTCTCACGCTGCACGCGGGGGATGTCGGCAAGGGCGCCCAGCGCTGGCTCGATCTGGGCTTCGTGCGCTTCCAGCCCTCGGAAATGTTGAAAATCGCGGTGCCCGTGATGGTCGCGTGGTTCCTGCACGAGCGGCCGTTGCCGCCCACGGTGTCACAGCTCGGCATTCTGGGAGCCATCATCGCCATACCGGTGGTGTTGATCGCCAAACAGCCCGACCTGGGGACCGCGCTGCTGATTGCCAGTGCCGGCGCTTTCGGCATGTTCCTGGCCGGCATGCGCTGGCGCGTCATGATTCTGCTGCTGGTCCTCGCGGCCGTGGCCGCGCCTATCCTGTGGACCCACCTGCACGATTACCAGCAACAGCGGATTCTCACCTTCCTCAACCCGGAGCGGGATCCGCTCGGCGCCGGCTATCACATCATCCAGTCCAAGATAGCCATTGGTTCCGGGGGCGTGTTCGGCAAAGGCTGGCTGAACGGCACCCAGTCACAGCTCGACTTCCTTCCGGAACGCTCCACCGACTTCATATTTGCCGTGCTCGGCGAGGAGTTCGGGCTGATGGGCATCCTGGCGGTTCTTGGCATATATACGTTGATCATCGCGCGCGGGCTTTTCATCGCCGTGCAGGCCCAAAGCACGTTTGACCGCCTGCTGGCCGGCAGCATCACCCTGACCTTCTTTGTCTATGTGTTCGTCAACACGGGCATGGTCACCGGTCTCTTGCCCGTGGTCGGCGTACCGCTTCCGCTGATCAGCTATGGCGGCACGTCCATGGTGACCCTGATGGCGGGTTTCGGTATTCTCATGAGCGTCCAGGCACATCGCAAACTGATGGCCTGATCACTGTCCATTGCAGCAGCCCGGGGAAACTCACATCGTGAAGCGCGTCCTCGCCTCCGTGTCTTTCATCGCCCTGATCATCACGGCACCGATCGCGACGGCCACGGGGTTCGATACCGCCCGCGTGCAGGCATTCAGCGAGAAAATGCAGGCCGATCACGGCTTCAACGCGAGCCGGGTCGCGGCTGCACTGGGCCAGGCGAAGTTTCGCCAGTCCATAATCGACGCCATCACCCGACCGGCGGAAGCCAAGCCCTGGTACCAGTACCGGCCGATATTCCTGACCGGCAAACGCATCCGCGCCGGCGTGGCGTTCTGGCGCGCGCACGCGGGCGAACTCGACGCGGCCCGCGAGAAGTACGGCGTGGATCCTGCCATCATTGTGGCAATCATCGGTGTGGAGTCCTTTTACGGCACCCGCGCCGGCAGCTATCCAGTCATTGATTCGCTGGCAACACTGGCTTTCGGTTACCCCCCGCGCTCGGATTTTTTCACTTCCGAACTCGAACAGTTCTTCCTGCTGACGCGTGAACAGGGTCTCGACCCGCTCCAGCCAACCGGTTCCTATGCGGGCGCCATGGGTGCGCCGCAATTCATTGCCAGCAGCTACCGGCACTACGCGGTTGACTTCGATGGTGACGGCAAGGCCGACATCTGGAACGACTGGGCGGACATCATCGGCAGCGTGGCCAACTATTTTCATGCTCACGGCTGGCAGGCTGGCGCACCCGTTGCGGTGCCCGCAGCCCTGCGCAAGGGCCACGCGGAGCCTGTGGCCGACGGCGACCTGACCACCGCCGACGCCCTGCGCCAGGAAGGCTTGTTTTTCAGTGAAGGAATCCCCGGGGACAGCAAGGCCATGCTGGTCAGCCTTGACAACGGAGCGGGCGACGATCCCGACTATTGGGTCGGCCTCGAGAACTTCTGGTGTATTACCCGCTACAACCACAGCCCGCTCTATGCCATGGCAGCCTGGCAGTTGAGCGACGAGATCCGCAGACGCCATGATGACGCCGCGGATTCTCCGTAGCGCGGGCCCGGTCCTGCTGCTCGGCCTCGCACTGACCGCCTGCGCGCCGTTGCCGACGCGCGACGGCGCACCAGAGCAGCCGCCCGATCTCAGTTCGATTCCCGACGCCGTGCCAAAACCGGTCAAGCTGGGCAACCGGGGCAATCCGTCTTCCTACGTCGTTTTCGGACACACCTATCACGTTCTGCCCAGTGCACGCGGTTACGATGAAAAGGGCATCGCCTCATGGTATGGAACCAAGTTTCATGGCCAGCTCACGTCAAGTGGCGAACCCTACGACATGTACGCCATGACGGCAGCCCACAAGACCCTGCCCATTCCCACCTACGTGAGGGTCAGAAACCTGAAAAACGGCCGGTCAGTCGTGGTCAAGATCAACGACCGGGGACCCTTCCGGGACAATCGCCTGATTGACTTGTCCTATGCCGCGGCGGTCAAGCTGGGCATTGCCGACAACGGCACCGGACTCGTGGAAGTCACCGCCATCGACCCGTCGCATCCCGCCCCGCCAGAACCCGTCGAGGTGGCTGCCACGGACGAACCGGCCGACACGGATGAGAGCGGTCCGCCGAAGATGTTCCTGCAGGTGGGAGCATTCGGCATACGCGACAACGCCATCCGCCTCAAGGCCCGCCTGGAGCGGGCCGGCTTGAAGCCCGTGGCGATTGATGCCCAGAACATTGGCGGGCGCCGGTTGTTCAAGGTGCGGCTGGGACCCCTGCCATCGGTGGATGCGGTGGACCGAAATACGGCACGGATCACCGCCATGGGTCTGGAGGATCC
>JASFQN010000048.1:0-14768 GCA_050115425.1 Gammaproteobacteria bacterium
ACCTGACCACGGTCTGCTGCCCGAATCAATCCGGCTGGCCGGCTGACGCCCCGGAGTCCTCCGTGGTCCGTGCCAGACGCTCGATCAGCGAGCGCAGGAACTGCCGGTAGAAACGCAACTGGCAGTCCGTCGAGGCCTGCTCCATCAGAGTGGCATTCACCCTCAGCACCGACACGCCCGTTTCCGCCATGATGGTGGCCGTGCGCCGGGTCTCGGACAGAAAGCCCGATTCGCCGAAGGCATCACCTTCGCGCAGGGTGCCTACCGCTCGGCCGCGGCGCAATACCGTCACTTCACCGGTCACGATCAGGAAGAAACTGTCGTCCACCTGACCTTCCACCACAATTTCCTCGCCCGGCGTGTGGCTCTGCCAGACACTGGCATTGAGGATTTCCCAGATCTCCGGGTAGGAAAATTCGCTGAAGAAGGGCAGCCGGCGCACCAGATTGAAACGCTCCTGCTCGGCAACTTCCTCGGCCATGCGGTCAAGATCATGAAAGGCGCGCGTCAATGCCGCCGCGAATTCCAGGCCGGTCTTGAAGCGTCGTGAAGTATCCTTCTCGAGGGCGCGGAACACGATGCTTTCCAGCACGGCGGGCACTTCCGGTCGCACCCGATGCAGTGGCATGGGCGAAGCGTAGATGATCTGATGCACCAGCCGCGAGAGATTCTCGCCGTAGAACGGTCGCTTGCCGGTGAGCAGTTCGTACATCACCACACCCAGTGAATAGAGGTCGGCCTGCCCGCTGATCGGGCCTTCGCGCACGACTTCCGGAGACATGTAGCTGGGTGAACCGACCAGCCCCGTGGAAGGGGCAAGGTGCTGGGCGCGCGGCGTATAGGCTATGCCGAAATCCACCAGACGCACATCGCCACCGGCGGTGATCAGGATGTTGCTCGGTTTGATATCGCGGTGGACTACCCCTTTGCGGTGAGCGTAATCCAGCGCCTTGGCACACTTGAAGATGACCTCGACGACCTTGCGGACAGGCAGCAGGTTGTCGAGGCGGCAAAATGCCGACAGAGGCTGCGCGTTGCGCAGATACTCCATGACGATGAAGCGGCTGTTGCCTTCCTCGCCCGAGTCGATAATGGGCAGGATATTGGGATGGTTCAGCATCCCGACCATGTGGGCCTCATTGAAGAAAAGGCGTCGGCGGATCTGATCCTGCTCGGAGCCCGGCTTTTCATCCGCGAAATACAGCTTCAGCGTCACGTCCCGCTTGCTGTCCTGTGCATGACACAGGTATACGGCGCTGGTGCTGCCGCGCCCCAGCTCCTTCGTGATGATGTAGCGGCCAAGCTTTTCGGGAATGGCCATGCCGATCTCTTCTACCGAACTCATTGTGTCCCCGTCAGATAGGCCAGCGCCGTCATGGCCGCCAGACCGTAGGCGCCGGCCAGCAGGTCGTCGAGCATGATTCCGACGCCTCCCGCCACCCGGCGGTCTGCCAAATTCACGGGCCAGGGTTTGACGATATCGAATATGCGGAAAAACACAAACCCGGCCAGAATCCACAGCACTCCGTCAGGAGCCAGCAACATGGTTAACAGGTAGCCGCATATTTCATCCCACACGATACCCGGATGATCATGCACACCAAGTCGCCTTGCGGCGCTGCCGCAGATCACAAATCCGGCAAGGGACGCCAGGCCCAGAATACCCAGCCGCCAGGGCCAGGCAAGCCCTGCAAGCAACAGATAGAGCGGGATCGCCACCACCGTGCCGGCCGTACCGGGGGCCTTCGGCGCCAGTCCGGCGCCGAAACCCGCGGCCAGAAACAGGACCGGGTCGCGAAACACATCGCCCGCGCGCAAAGCTGCCGCGCCGCCCTTCATCGGGCGCCCCCGTTGAAATGGTCGAAGCCGGCATGCGCCGGATGCCAGTCGCGGCCATGCTCGTCCATCAGTACAACCCCCTCCCCGGGCACGATGTCCCCGATACAGGTCAGGTTCACGCCGGCCTCCAGCGCCACGAGGCGCGCTTCGGCGGACGGCGGTGCCGTGAAACACAGCTCGTAGTCGTCGCCGGCGGACACCGCGAGCGTGCGGGCATCACCCGGCTCCAGCGCGCGCACCGCCGCGGACAGCGGCAGGTCCGCAAGACGCACCCGCGCTCCCACGCCGCTGGCTTCGGCGATGTGGCCGAGATCGGCCAGCAGACCGTCCGAGATATCAATCACGCCGCCGGCCAGGCCGCGCAGTGCCCGGCCCAGTTCCAGGCGCGGCGTGGGATACAGGAAGCGATCGTGACCGTCTGGACCCTCGCCGGCCAACAGGCCCCGCAGGTCCAGACCTGCGTCACCGAGCGTACCGCTCACATAAATGCGCTCGCCGGGCGAAGCACCGCCACGGCGCAGGGCGCCACCGGCAGGTACCAGCCCGATGGCCGTGACGGTGGCCGACAGGGGCCCCGAGGTCGTGTCGCCGCCCACCAGGTCGATGCCGGCCGACTCGGCCAGGGCATGGAATCCGCGGCTGAAACGCTCCAGCCAGGCGGGATCGGCCTCGGGCAGGGTCAATGCCAGTGTCATCCAGGCGGGCTCCGCCCCCATGGCGGCCAGGTCGCTGAGATTGACCGCCAGGGCCCGGTGGCCGATGGCCTCGGCCGGGGTCCCTTCGGGAAAATGCCGGCCAGCCACGACCGTGTCGGTCACGACGACCATGTCGGAGCCCGGGGGTGGCGCCAGGACGGCGCCGTCGTCGCCCACGCCCACAACCACGTCATCGCGTCGGCACGGACGGTCGAAATAGCGGGCGATGATGTCGAATTCATTCACGGCGTGCGGTACCAGCGCGGGTAATGCTCCTTGACCACGGGGCCATCGGAACGCATGGCATGGCAGCCGTCGATATGCGGCGGACGGCGGTCAGGCTCGCTCCTGCGGGCAGCTCGTTCAACCACCGGCACGATAGTCTGAAACGCCGCCACGGCCAGATTGTCCAGCAGCTTGGTGAGGTGGCTGCAGCCCCGAACGCCGCCCACCCGCTTGCGCATCTCACGCGACCATCCCGGAGCGATCACCAGCCCCTCAAGCGCGGCAAAGGCCCGGGTCACCTCGGGGCAGACGGGATAGGGATGCGCCCCCATGCCGGCGCTCACACGGTGGATTCGCATGCCGTCGTCGAGTGTCAGGGTGAGCGTCATGTCATGCAGGAAATCGCCGGGCTGGATTTCGCCACGATACTGATTCGCGAAAGGATAGGTCTTTTCGTCGGTGAGACGGCCCTCGATATCCCAAAGGCCGTCACTTCGCCGGTAGCCGTGGCACTCGATGGCGCGACGATGCAGGAGTTCTCGGGTGACGCCGTCGTCAGTCGCACTCATTGCCCGCCACTCCGCTGGACGTTCCCGGCCGGCTGGCGGCGCGGTATTCGACCTCGCGGAGGCGGACCGCCAGCCGGTCCAGCACGGCGTTTACGTAGCGATGACTTTCTTCCGCGCCGAAGTCGCGCGCGAGGTTCACGCCTTCATTGATCACCACCCGAAAAGGCACATCGATCCGGGTGCTGAATTCGTAGGCACCAATCAGCAGTACGGCACGCTCGATCGCGTCGAGTTGTTGCAGCGGGCGATCCAGACAGGGCGCCACGTCGGCCTCCAGTGCTTCCGTGCGGTCGGCACAGCCGGTCACCAGCTCATCGAAATACTCGACATCCGCCTTGCCCATGCCGGCATTCTCGTGAAACTGTTTCACGATGTCCGCCACGGGATCGCCCGAGAGTTGCCATTGATAGAGCGCCTGCAGCGCAAGGCGGCGTGCGCGCGAACGGGCCCGGGCCCGGCTGGCGGGGTGCTGCTCGGCCATCAGTCCTCCAGCCGGCGCCAGAGGTCCGCCATCTCCAGGGCGGTTGCGGCCGCATCGGCACCCTTGTTGCCGGCCTTGGTCCCGGCGCGTTCTATGGCCTGTTCGATGGTGTCGGTAGTGAGCACGCCGAAGATCACCGGCACGCCCGTGTCCCAGCCCGCCTGGGCGACGCCCTTGGCGCATTCACCGGCCACATAGTCAAAATGCGGCGTGCCGCCGCGGATGACCGCACCAAGCACGATCACCGCATCGTAGTGGCCGCTGGCCGCCAGGCGGCGGGCAGTCAGGGGCAGCTCCCAGGCGCCGGGAACCCGGACCAGGGTGAGCTGCTCGTCGGCCACGCCATGACGTCGCAGCGTATCCAGCGCACCGTCCACGAGGTGTTCGACCACGAAACTGTTGAAGCGCGAGGCCACCAGGGCGAAACGGCTCTTGCCCGCCAACAGGTTGCCTTCCACGGTCTTTATCTGCTTGCTCATGACTCTCGCGTCCTTATGCCAGCGTGCATTGTAGCACCCGCGCGCGGCTCCGCCCGCCCGGGTGACGGTTCAACCTCAGCGGGTAACCCTGGGGTTATCAAACGAGGCGGTCTAGCCGTCGACGTATTCGACGACTTCGAGACCGAAACCGGAGATACCGTGCATCCGCTTGGGTGCGGAAAGCACCCGCATCCGCTTCACACCCAGATCGACCAGAATCTGCGCGCCCACGCCGTAGGTGCGGAGCACGGCCGCGCCGTCCTCACGTTCTTCGTGACGCGCCGGTGCTTCCGGGTAATGACGGATGCGCTCCACCATGTCACCGGCATGCTCCTGCTCACGCAGGATCACGATCACGCCGCCTTCCCGGGCCACACGCTCAAGCGTGCCGCGCATGGGCCAGCCCAGAGCGTCCCACCGGGCCCCCACGACGTCGCGCAGCGTGTTCTCCAGTTGTACGCGGACCAGCGTGGGCTCGTTGCCCTGGATTTCGCCGCGGACCATGGCCAGGTGGACCGTGCCGGTGGAATGGTCGCGGTAGCAAAGCACCCGGAAGTCACCGAACTCGGTGGGCAGGGTGTTCTCGGCAATGCGCTCGACCGTCTGTTCCTTTTCCATGCGGTAGCGAATCAGGTCGGCGATCGTCCCGATCTTGATGCCGTGTTCACGGGCGAACTCGAACAGAGCCTCGCCGCGCTTCATCGTGCCATCGTCGTTGACGATCTCGCAGATCACCGCCGCATGCGCATCCAGACCCGCCAGGCGGGTCAGGTCCACCGAGGCTTCGGTGTGGCCGGCGCGACAGAGCACGCCACCTTCCACATAGCGCAGTGGAAAGATATGACCGGGACGGGTGAAGTCACCGGGCCGCGACTGTGGATCGGTCAGTGCGCGAATGGTATGCGCGCGGTCGGCCGCGGAAATGCCGGTGGTCGTGCCGTGCTTGTAGTCCACCGACACCGTAAATGCGGTGGAGTGAGCCTCCGTATTGTCCGAGACCATCTGGGGCAGCCGCAGTTCTTCCAGGCGTTCGCCGGTCATGGGCATGCAGATAATGCCGCTGGTATAGCGCACGAAGAAGGCGATTGACTCCGGGGTCGCCTTCTCGCCGGCCATGATCAGATCGCCCTCGTTCTCGCGATCCTCGTCATCCAGCATGATGACCATGCGGCCCTGCCGAATGTCTTCGACAATCTCGTCAATGCTGTTCAGTGGCATGCCAGTGTTCCGAAGGTCCTTTGGTTGAGTGTTCACTCTTGCATTCACCTGTCGCCGAACCCGTGACGGGCGAGAAATTCCCTGCTGATATCGCCACTCGCCTCGCCGGCTTCCAGCAGACGTTCGAGATAGCGGGCCAGCAGGTCCACTTCAAGATTCACACGCGTACCTTCCCGGTAATGCCGGATGATGGTCTGTTCCAGCGTGTGCGGGATGATTGCCACGTCGAAATATGCGCCGTCCACGGCATTCACCGTGAGGCTGGTCCCGTCAATGCAAATCGACCCCTTGCGCGCGATGTAGCGCGCCAGTCCGCCGGGCGCCCTGAAACGGAAGCGTACCGCGCGGGCATCGTCGGCACGCGAGACGACCTCACCCAGGCCGTCCACATGACCGCTCACCAGATGTCCGCCCAGCGGCGTGGACAGAGTGAGGGCGGATTCCAGGTTGAGCGGCGTGCCGGGTTTGAGGCCACCCAGCGTGGTGAGGCTCAGGGTTTCCCGCGAGGCGTCCGCCGCAAATCCGCGGCCGCTGAGCTCCACCACGGTCAGGCATACGCCGTTGACAGCGATGCTGTCGCCCAGGGACGCCTTCTCGAGATCCAGGCCCTCGGCGCCGATCGCGAGACGCACATCGCCTCCCTGCGGCTCAACGCGTTCCAGCCTGCCCACGGCTTGTACAATTCCGGTAAACACGTTCAGTCTCCAGATTCCGCCCGGACAGGGCGCAGCGTCAGCCGCAGGTCGCCGCCGAGACGACGCACGTCGAGCACCGTCAGCGGCGTCCGTTCGTCCATTCGCCGGAGGGCGGGCAGCGCGAACATGCCGCGGCCGTCCGCTCCGATCAGATGCGGGGCAAGATAGACCACCAGCTCATCCACCAGGCCACGCTCCAGCAATGCGCCAGCCAGTTCAGCCCCGGCCTCGACAAGGACCTCGTTCTGATTCATCTCCGCCAGGCAGTTCAGCGCAGCGCCCAGGCTGACCCGATCAGCCTCGGCTTCCACCAACTGGACACGTGCACCGGCGCCGGTCAGCGCTTCAATGCGCTCCTCGCCCCGCTCGGTGGTCAGCACGAGCGTTTCTCCGGGTTGCGACAGCATGGCGGCAGTCACCGGCATGCGCAGTGCCGAATCCAGGACCACCCGCAGGGGCTGACGGTCCACCGCGGGTTCACGGCGCGCCGTCATGCGCGGGTCGTCGGCGAGCACCGTGCCAATGCCTGTCAGGATGGCCGAGGCTTCCGCCCGCAAGCGATGGACATCCCGCCTGGCCGCCTCGCCCGTGATCCATTGGCTCGTGCCGTCCGCCAGGGCCGTGCGCCCGTCGAGGCTGGCCGCCAGCTTGACCGTGACAAACGGCCGGCCTTCGCGCATGCGCATGAAAAAGCCCCGGTTCAACTCGGTGGCCGATTCCTCCATGAGCCCGGCCTCGGCATCGATCCCCGCGTCCCGCAGACGGGCAATGCCCTGGCCCGCCACGCGCGGATTCGGGTCCACGGCCGCCGCGATCACCCGGGCCACCCCCGCCCCGATGAGGGCCTCCGTACATGGCGGCGTTCGTCCTTGATGGCAGCAGGGTTCCAGGCTCACGTAAGCGGTCGCGCCCGTGGCCCGCTCACCCGCGGCCTCCAGCGCATGGATTTCCGCATGCGGTTCACCGGCGCGCCGGTGCCAGCCGGCGCCCACCACGTGCCCCTCGCGAACCAGCACACAGCCCACCCGCGGATTGGGATGGGTGGTCTGCCGGCCGCGCTCCGCAAGCCGCAGGGCGTGGGCCATGAAGGCATGGTCGTCGGCGTTGAACATATCGGGGCCCGCCCTATTTCTCCTCGTCGTCGCCCGCAAAGAACGTCATCTGCTGGCGGCGCACATCGGGATCGGGCTCGTTCTGGAGTCTGTCGATTTCCTCGCGGAACGCATTCACGTCCTGGAAACTGCGATACACGGATGCGAATCGCACGTAGGCCACCTGATCGAGCTGTCGCAATTCGTCCATGACCCACTCGCCAACCTGCCGGGAACGGACTTCCCGCTCGCCCAGCGCACGCATGTTGTGCATGATGCGTGCTACGGCCGCTTCCACGTCCTCGGTCTCGACCGGCCGCTTCTCCAGCGCGCGCATCAGGCCGACGCGCAGCTTGCCTTCGTCAAAGGGGACCCGCGTACCGTCGCGCTTGATAATGCGCGGCATGACCAGCTCGGCGGTTTCGAACGTGGTGAAGCGCTCGCTGCATCCGATGCATTCGCGGCGACGCCTCACCTGCTGACCCTCACTCGCCAGCCGCGAGTCGATCACCTTGGTTTCTTCGTGGCCGCAAAACGGGCAGTGCATTGATGGACCTCGCCACTGGTGCCGTAGTCGTCAGCAGGCCGCTAGATACCCATGCCGGCGGGGTACACGGGATACTTGCGGCACAACTCGATGACCTGCTTGCGGACACGGTCACGCGTGGCCTGGTCATCCAGATTCTCCAGAATGTCGGCAATCCAGCCGGCCAGTTCGCGGGTATCGTCCTCACCCAGCCCACGGGTGGTGATGGCCGGTGTGCCCATCCGCAGGCCGCTGGTGACGAAGGGCGAACGCGGATCGTTGGGCACGGCGTTCTTGTTGACCGTGATGTGCGCGTCGTCCAGCGCCGCATCGGCGTCCTTCCCGGTAATGTCCTTGTCGATCAGATCCACCAGAAACAGATGATTGTCGGTCCCGCCGGAAACGATCTTGAAACCGCGCCCCTGCAAGGCCCCCGCCAGCGCGCGCGCGTTGGCCAGCACCTGCTTCTGGTAGGCCTCGAATTCGGGTTGCAGGGCTTCCAGGAAGGCCACCGCCTTGGCGGCAATCACGTGCATCAGCGGACCGCCCTGGGTACCGGGAAACACCATGGAGTTGAGCTTCCTGGCAATCTCCTCGTTCTCGCGAGCGAGGATCATGCCGCCACGCGGTCCGCGCAGCGTCTTGTGCGTGGTGGTGGTCACAACGTCGGCAAAGGGCACGGGGTTCGGATACAGCCCGGCCGCAACCAGACCGGCGACGTGCGCCATGTCGACCAGGAAGTAGGCGCCGACCTCGTCGGCAATTGTCCGGAACCGCTGCCAGTCCATGACCCGGGAATAGGCCGAAAAACCGGCCACGATCAACTTCGGCTTGTGTTCCCGGGCCAGGCGTTCGACTTCCTCGTAGTCGACTTCACCGGTTTCGGGGTTCAGGCCGTACTGGACCGAATTGAAGATTTTTCCGGAGAAATTGGGTTTGGCGCCGTGGGTCAGATGTCCGCCCGCGTCCAGGCTCATGCCCAGCAGGGTGTCGCCCGGCTTGATCAGGGCCAGGTAGGCCGCGGCGTTGGCCTGGGATCCCGAATGGGGCTGGACATTGGCATAGGCCGCGCCAAACAGCTTCTTCGCCCGCTCGATGGCCAGCTCCTCGGCCACGTCCACGTACTGGCAACCACCGTAGTAGCGCTTGCGGGGATAGCCCTCGGCGTACTTGTTGGTGAGCAGCGAGCCCTGGGCCTCCAGCACGCGCGGACTGGCGTAGTTTTCCGAGGCGATCAGCTCGATGTGCTCTTCCTGGCGACGGGATTCGTCGCGCATGGCGGCAAAGAGCTGCTGGTCGAAATCTTCGATGCGCATGTCCGCGGTAAACATCCGGCTGACTCCATGGCTGTCTGGCTGGTCGGGAGTCGCGGATTGTACCGTATTTGGCCGCTGGCTGCGCAGTCTCCGGGTGCCGACGCCAGGCCGTCGAGGCCCCGGTGCATGGCTGTCAGCCGGTCGCGCCCGTGGCTGTCGAATCCACCAGTGAAGCCACCACCGCCGTCCAGGCACGGGCGAGGTTGGCCCGGTTGTAGCCGCCGCCACCCATGGCCAGCAGACGGCCTTCGCAGAACTCGTCCGCCAGAGCACAGAGGCGTTCGGCGGCATGCCCGTGGGCCCGCTCGGAATAGCGCAGATGGGTGATGGGATCGCCGGTCAGACTGTCGGCGCCGCACTGCATGAGGATGAACTGGGGCTGGTGGGAGCGCAGAAAGGCTTCGACGGTTTTCCACTGCTCCAGGAATTCGGCATCACCGGCGCCCGGCGGCATGGGGATGTTGAGCTTGGTCCCCTCCGCGGCGCCCACGCCTCGCTCGGCTGCCGAGCCGGTGCCCGGATAGAGGAAGCGCCCGTCTTCGTGGAGGTCGGCGAAGATCAGTCCGGGATCGTCCTGGAAGCCATAGAAGACACCGTCGCCATGATGCGCATCGATATCGACATAGGCGATGCGTTCCAGGCCGAATTCCGTGCGCAGCCGCTCGACAACCACGCCGGCATCATTGAACACGCAAAATCCGGCCGCGGTGTCACGCGCCGCGTGATGCAGACCGCCGATGGGCGTGAAGGCCCGCCGGTAGGCGCCGGCCATGATTCCACGCGCCAGGGAAAGCGTGGTGCCGACCACCCAGCTTGCCGCCTCGAATATGCCGGGCTCGGCCGGGGTGTCGCCCTGGTCCAGATAGCCGTGCCCGTCGCGGCTGCGCGCCTTTACCAGGTCGTAATAACTGCGGGTGTGAAACGCGAGGACTTCTTCTTCGGTCGCCAGAACCGGATCACAGTGGTGTACGAACGCATCGAGGCCACGCACGCGAATTTCGTTGGTGAAGGCATCCTGGCGATCATGGCCGAACGGGTGCCCCTCGCCGAACCCATAGGTCGCAAGTTCCGGGCCGCTGGCCATGGCTGTCCCCGACCGGGGTTCCGGATGTCTGCTCATCAGCAACCTCTTTGATGGATGCGCCCCCCGGCCCTCAATGACCGAAGGATTCCGAATTGATACAACCCCGCCTATGATGCAGCATAATGCGTTGCAACGGTAAGGAACGTCCAACGACCGCGTCGCCGATGCAATAGAGCCCCATCCCGGGAGGTCCGATTTGAAACCGAAGAAGACCGTCGGCTGGCGCGAATGGGTGTCACTCCCCGAACTCGGCCTGAACCGTATCAAGGCCAAGGTCGACACCGGCGCGCGAACCTCCTGTCTCCATGCATTCAACCTGGAGACCTTCGACCGCGAGGGTTGCCGGATGGTGCGCTTCGGCATGCACCCAAGGCAACTCGATTCCAGCGAGGAAATCTACTGTGAGGCCGAGGTGGTGGATGAACGGCCGGTGACAGATTCAGGCGGTCATCGCGAACATCGCGTGGTGATCCGCACACCGGTGCGTATCGGCGACACTCAATGGCCGATCGAAATCACCCTCACCTCCCGGGACACCATGCGTTTTCGCATGCTGCTTGGCCGCACTGCCATGGGCAGGCGGCTGCTGGTGGATCCGCATGCCTCGTTCCTCGCCGGCGGAGCGGACACGGGCGACGATGGCGATGAGGCCAGCGAGGAAGACTGAACTCTTGCATCCATTCACGTTGACAGGCAACCGGCAAACATGAAGATCGGCATCATTTCGCGCAATTCCCGTCTCTATTCGACACGGCGGCTGGTGGACGCAGGCCGCGAGCGCGGCCACGAAATGCGGGTGATCGACCCGCTGCGTTGCTACATGAACATTGCCAGTCACAATCCCGAAGTCCACTACAAGGGCGCGAAAATCGACCCGCTGGACGCGCTGATCCCGCGCATCGGGGCCTCCATCACCTTCTACGGCACGGCCGTACTGCGCCAGTTCGAGATGATGGGCGTGTTTCCGCTCAACGAGTCGGTGGCAATTACCCGCTCCCGCGACAAGCTGCGCTCGATCCAGTTGCTCTCGCGCAAGGGAATCGGCCTGCCGGTGACCGGATTCGCGCACTCCCCGGACGATACGGAGGATCTGCTCAAGCTGGTGGGCGGCGCGCCCACCGTGATCAAGTTGCTGGAAGGCACGCAGGGGGTTGGCGTGGTGCTTGCGGAAACGCGCCAGGCCGCGGAGAGCGTGATCGATGCCTTCCGCGGACTGGATGCGCACTTTCTGGTCCAGGAATACATCCGCGAAGCCGGCGGCTGCGACATTCGCTGCTTCGTCATCGGCGAAAAAGTCGTCGCGTCGATGATGCGCCGGGCGCGCGAAGGCGACTTCCGCTCCAACCTGCACCGGGGCGGCAGCGCACAGCTTATCCGGATCACGCCGGAGGAACGCTCCACGGCCGTGCGCGCGGCGAAGATCATGGGGCTGAACGTGGCGGGTGTGGACATCATGCGCTCCAACCATGGCCCGGTGGTGCTCGAGGTGAATTCCTCGCCAGGCCTGGAAGGCATCGAGGCCGCCAGCGGCAAGGACATTGCCGGCAGCATCATTCAGTACCTGGAGAAGCACGCCAAATACGGCAAGACCCGCACACGGGGTCGCGGATGAGTGAACGCGGTATCGTGATCGGCGGCGTGCGGATTGAACCCGGCGGCCGCCAGACCGTCCACCTGCCGGTTGCCGATCTCTACACCCGCAACCCCGTGACCATGCCCGTGCACGTGGTGCGCGGCCGCCGGGCCGGACCCACCCTGTTCGTTTCCGCCGCGGTGCACGGCGACGAACTCAACGGCATTGAGATCATCCGCCGCCTCCTCACCCGCCCACGCCTGCAACAGCTTCGCGGTACACTGCTGGCGGTGCCCATGGTCAACGTCCTGGGTGTGTTGCACCAGTCCCGCTACCTGCCCGACCGACGTGACCTCAATCGGAGCTTTCCCGGCTCCGAGCGCGGCTCGCTGGCGGCGCGCCTGGCCAACCTGCTGATCCGGGAGGTGGTCAGCAAGAGCACCCATGGAATCGATCTGCACACCGCGGCGGTACACCGGACCAACCTGCCCCAGATCCGCTGCCAGCTCGAAGACGAGGAGACGGCACGCCTGGCCATGAGCTTTGGCGCACCGGTCGTGCTCGGCGCCGACCTGCGCGACGGCTCGCTGAGAGCCACGGCCAGCGAACACGGCGTGAAATCACTGCTGTACGAGGCCGGCGAGGCGCTGCGTTTCGACGAGACCGCCATCCGCGCCGGCGTGCGCGGCATTCTCAATGTCATGCGCGAAATCGATATGCTGCCGCAGGGCCGCCGGCGCCGGCCCGCCCCATCCGTGCAGGTCACGGAAAGCGTCTGGGTCCGGGCGGCCGGCAGCGGCCTGCTCCGCTATGCGGTGCCGATCGGGGCCAGCGTACGCAAGGGCCAGCAACTGGCCCGGGTAGCCGACCCCTTCGGTGAGGCCGAGCAGAGCGTCGAGGCACCGTTCGAGGGCATCGTGATCGGCCGCACCGAGCTGCCGTTGGTACACGAAGGCGACGCCCTGTTCCATGTCGGCAAGTACCACCGCCTGGCGCAGGCCCGCGCCCGCGTGGACGAGTTCACCTCCCGATGGTCCCCGGAAAACGATGGATCCGCGTCAGGGGGCCAGGCGCCGCCGCCCCCCGCCGAACAATAGAGCCCCAGCGCTCGCCGGACGGTGGAAAGCCACCGCCCCTTCCCTGATAATGGCGCCCGCGCGGCGAACGGCCGCGAGGCACACATTCGGCAAAAGCAAAGACGAGGCGGCATGGCTCAGTACGTCTACACAATGAACCGGGTGGGCAAGGTTGTCCCCCCGAAGCGTGAGATTCTGCGCGACATCTCCCTGTCCTTTTTCCCGGGAGCCAAGATCGGTGTTCTCGGCCTGAACGGTGCCGGCAAGTCCACCCTGCTGCGGATCATGGCCGGGCTGGACACCGAAATCGAGGGCGAGGCGCGGCCGCAGCCCGGCATCCGCGTCGGCTACCTGCCGCAGGAACCGCAGCTGGACGACAGCAAGGACGTGCGTGGCAATGTCGAGGAAGGCCTGGGGCAGTTGCTCGAGGTACAAAAACAGCTCGAGGAAGTCTACGCCGCCTATGCCGAGCCCGACGCGGACTTCGACAAGCTCGCCGCCGAGCAGGCGCGGCTGGAAAACATCCTGCAGGCCGAGGGCGGCCACAACACCGATCACCAGCTTGAAGTGGCCGCCGAGGCCTTGCGCCTGCCGCCGTGGGACGCCGACGTGAGCACGCTTTCCGGCGGCGAGCGCCGCCGCGTTGCCCTGTGCAAGCTGTTGCTCTCCAAGCCGGACATGCTGCTGCTGGACGAGCCCACCAACCATCTGGATGCGGAATCCGTCGCCTGGCTGGAACGATTCCTGGCCGACTTTCCCGGCACCGTGGTGGCAGTCACGCATGATCGCTACTTCCTGGACAACGTCGCCGGCTGGATTCTCGAACTCGACCGCGGCCATGGAATCCCCTGGGAAGGCAACTACTCCTCCTGGCTGGAACAGAAGGAGAAGCGGCTGGAACAGGAGGAAAAAGCCGAAAACGCGCGGCGCAAGGCCATGCAGGCCGAACTGGAGTGGGTACGCGCCAATCCCAAGGGTCGCCAGGCCAAGAGCAAGGCGCGCCTCAACCGCTTCGAGGAACTCGCCTCGACGGATTTCCAGAAGCGCAACGAAACCCAGGAGCTCTACATCCCGCCGGGTCCACGCCTGGGCGACGTGGTCGTGGAAGCGAAAGGCGTGCGCAAGGGTTTCGGCGACCGCCTGCTGGTGGACGATCTCAACTTCAATCTCCCGCCCGGTGGCATTGTCGGCGTGATTGGCCCCAACGGAGCGGGCAAGACCACGCTGTTCCGCATGATGACGGGGCAGCAGCAACCGGACCACGGCGAACTCCGTATCGGCGAAACCGTGCAGCTTGCCTACGTGGACCAGAGTCGGGATTCGCTGGATGACAGCAAGACCGTGTGGGAGGAAATCTCGGACGGACAGGACATTATTCAGGTGGGCAGCTACGAAACCCCGTCACGCGCCTACGTCGGTCGCTTCAATTTCAAGGGCACCGACCAGCAAAAGCGCATTGGCGACCTGTCGGGCGGCGAGCGCAACCGCGTGCACCTGGCCAAGCTGCTCAAGAGCGGCGGCAACGTCCTGCTGCTCGACGAACCCACCAACGACCTGGATGTGGAAACCCTGCGCGCACTCGAGGAAGCGCTACTGGCCTTCCCCGGCTGCGCCGTGGTGATTTCGCATGACCGCTGGTTCCTGGACCGCATTGCCACCCACATCCTGGCGTTCGAGGGCGACAGCCAGGTAACGTGGTTCGAAGGCAACTACGCCGACTACGAAGCCGACCGCAAACGCCGCCTCGGCGCCGATGCCGATCAGCCGCACCGGATCAAGTATCGGCCCATTCAGGTCGGCTGATCGGCCGGTCGCAGGAAGGCGACCGCATGGCGCGAAGCGACATGAAGGCAGGCGGAGACCGCGTCTTCGGCTGCCGTGCGCGGGGCGGCAGGACGCCG
>JASFQN010000049.1:0-14603 GCA_050115425.1 Gammaproteobacteria bacterium
CGGATTGGTCAATCCGGGATCGATCAGCAGGTTGTTCCTGACCCGACTGTGCTTGAACAGGCGACCGGGTGGCCCCCAGCCACCGACCTGCAGCAGAAAGTAGCCGAAGACATCTTCCAGCAGATCGTCAAGCAGTGCCGCTTCGCTGTCTATCAGGCTCCGGCCCAACGCCGTATCGAACCAGTCGGTGCCTTTGGATTGCGCCATCAGAACGGATACTCCGGTTTGTTGCGTTGCATCACCCGAATTGAACCGTGGCGTGGCCGGCCTTTAGACCGGGCGGGTTTCTTTATACGATAGGCCACATGCTCAAGGTAACCCCCGTTCGCGCCTTGCGCGACAATTACATCTGGCTGATCCACGGTCGCGACAACCCGCAGCGCGTGGCGGTCGTCGATCCCGGCGAGGCGGCACCGGTGATCACGACGCTGCAGCGCGAGAATCTGGAACCGGCAGCCATTCTGATTACCCACCATCACTGGGACCATACCAACGGGATCACCGGGTTGCTGGCCTATCGTGAGGTGCCGGTCCACGCCTCCGCCAGCGAGAGCCTGGACGCACCGCATCGCCCGGTGCGCGGCGGACAGACACTCAGACTGCCCGATCCGGGCCTGGAATTCGAGGTGATCGACATTCCTGGACATACCGCCGGGCACATCGCCTTTCATGGCCACGGCGCGCTTTTTTGCGGGGATACGCTGTTCAGCGCGGGCTGCGGCAGGGTTTTTGAAGGAACCCCCGCGCAAATGCATGAATCTCTTGGTAAACTTTCCGCTTTGCCGGGTGCGACCAAGGTCTATTGCGGCCACGAGTACACTTGCAGGAACCTGGCGTTCGCGGCCGCGGTGGAACCGGGCAATGCCGCCATCGCGGACTACCTTGCCCGGGCCGAGGCGAGGGTGGCGCGTGGTGAACCCACACTGCCGTCGGATATGGAACGTGAGCACCAGGTCAATGTATTCCTCCGCACGGGGCAGGAGAATGTTCGTCAGGCTGTCGAGCAACGCACAGGACGCTCGCTGGAGACGGAAGTGGATGTGTTCGCCGCGTTGCGGACCTGGAAAGACGAATTCTGAGTTGACAATGAAGAACAATCATTCCGGCGCACGACTCCCGAATCATTGGCTCACTCCGGTCGCGGTCGGTGCCTTGCTGTTGCTTGGCGGCTGCGCCGGGCTGATGCCGCAAGCATCGCCACCCCCGGCCGCTGCCACGCCAACGGCGCCTGCCGAGACGGCAACTGTCGAGCCACCGCCCCTGGAGGTCGTCGCGCCGGACAACCCGGCCCAGGCGCGCGACCTGGCATCGCTGATGCCCAACGGCAGACTGCCCGGCCAGCGACCCGACGACCTGTGGGTTCGAATCCGCGAGGGCTTTCGCCTGCCCACCGACGCCAATCCACGAATAGGCTCCCAGCGCGACTGGTATGCGCGCCACGATTCCTATCTGGACCGTGTGGTGACGCGTGCCCAGCCGTACCTTTATTTCATCGTGCAGCAACTCGAAGCGCGGGACATGCCCACCGAGTTCGCCCTGCTCCCGGTCGTGGAAAGCGCCTACGATCCCTTTGCCTATTCTCACGGCCGCGCTGCCGGCCTGTGGCAGTTCATCCCCGGCACGGGCCGGCGGTTCGAACTGAAACAGGACTGGTGGTATGACGGGCGCCGCGATATCGCCGAATCCACCCGGGCCGCGCTTGACTATCTCCAGTATCTGCACGATCAGTTCAACGGCGACTGGCTGCTGGCCCTGGCCGCCTACAATTCCGGCGAGGGGACCGTCCGGCGTGCCGTCAACTATAACCGCCGTTACGGGCGCAGCACCGATTTCTGGCATTTGCGGCTTCCGCGCGAAACCAGCGCGTACGTTCCCAAGCTGTTGGCACTGCAGGAAATTGTCGCCCACCCCTCAGACTACCAGGTGAGCCTGGATCCGATTCCCAATCAACCCTATCTGGCCCAGGTCAAGGTGGACGGCCAGATCGATCTGGCGCTGGCCGCGCAACTCGCCGACATCGATCTCGACGAGCTTTACCGGCTCAACCCCGGCTACAACCACTGGGCCACCGATCCGCACGGACCCCAGGAACTGTTCGTGCCTGTGGACAAGAAGAGCCAGTTCGAAAACGGGCTGGCCAACCTGCCGCCCCGCGAACGCATTCACTGGCAGCGGCACCGCGTGCTGGCCGGCGAAACCCTGGGCGGGATCGCCGACAGGTACAGCACCACCGTGCACCTCATCAAGCAGGTCAATTCACTGCATTCCAATATCATCCATATCGGCCAGTTCCTTACCGTGCCGACTTCCGTCAAGAATCTCTCGAATTACACGCTCAGCGCGAGCCAGCGGCTCAAGCGCACCCAGAACCGGCCTCACGGCGACAGCAAGGTGAAATACACCGTACGCTCCGGGGATTCTTTCTGGCGTATCGCGCGGCATTTCGGAGTCAGCGTCGGGCAGCTTGCGCGCTGGAACGGCATGGCACCTGCCGACACGCTGAGTGTCGGCCAGTCGCTGGTCGTCTGGCTCGACGGCAACGCGCCGCAGGCAGTCGCGCAACGGGTGGCCCAGCATCCGTCGAATGTGATTCGCAAGATCCGCTACCGCGTGCGCTCCGGCGACTCGCTGGCTCGCATCTCCAGCCGCTTCGGGGTTACGGTTGGCGAGCTGGCACGGTGGAACGGGCTGGATCTCGACGACTACCTGCAGCCCGGGCAGATGCTCAAGCTGTACGTGGACGTTACCAGCCAATCCACACGAAGCTGATTCAGGGGAAACCGGGCCAGGTGCCCGAATCAACAGAAGGAAGAAGCCAACCATGGGTTTTCTCGCAGGAAAACGTGCACTGATCGTCGGTCTGGCGAGCAATCGCTCGATCGCCTGGGGTATTGCGCAGGCGATGAAGCGCGAAGGAGCGGAGCTGGCCTTCACCTACCAGGGTGACAAGCTCAAGGGCCGCGTCGAGGACATGGCCGCCGAGTGCGGTTCCGAACTGACCTGGCCCTGCGACGTGGCCAGCGACGAGCAGATCGAAACGGTGTTCTCCGAACTCGGCAAGCACTGGGACGGGCTCGACATCATCATTCACGCCGTCGGCTTTGCACCGCGGGACCAGCTTTCGGGCCGCTATGTGGACGTCGTGAACCGCGAAGGCTATCGCATCGCCCACGAAATCAGCGCCTACAGCTTTGCCGCCCTGGCGCGTGCGGGTCGCCCGATGATGGAAGGCCGCAATGGCGCCCTGCTCACGCTGAGTTACCTGGGAGCGGAACGTGCCGTGCCGAATTACAACGTCATGGGCCCGGCCAAGGCCAGCCTGGAAGCCAACGTACGCTTCCTGGCCATGGATCTGGGTGCCGAGGGCATTCGCGTGAACGGCATTTCCGCGGGCCCCATCAAGACGCTGGCGGCCGCCGGCATCAGCGGTTTCCGCAGCATGCTCGACCACGTCAAGCGCATGGCCCCCATGCATCGCAACGTGACGCAGGAGGACGTGGGCAATGTGGCGGCCTTCCTGTGCTCCGATCTCGCGGCTGGCATCACCGGCGAAATCGTGCATGTGGACAGTGGTTACAGTATCGTCGGCATGTCTCTGGACTGAATCTCCGCGAAGCGGTCACCACAAAAAAGGGGAGCATCCGCTCCCCTTTTTTGACTTCGCAATGCTCGCCGCCCGCGTTCAGTCGCCGGCGCCTTCGGCGGCAAGCGGACCACCCAACAGGCCCTCTTCACCTTCGCGCCGGGCAACAATCAGGGCGCATACCGAGTCCCCGAAGACATTGAGACTGGTGCGCAGCATGTCCAGCGGGCGATCGATTGCCAGCAGCACACCCACAGCCTCGATGGGCAATCCCACGGCCTTGAGGATGATGGCGATCGCCACCATTGATGCGGACGGTATGCCGGCGACGCCAACCGATGTCAGCAGGGCGATCACCACCACCGTGAACTGAGTGGCGAAGGTCAGGTGCAGACCGTAGGCCTGGGCGATGAACAGCGCCGCGACACACTCGTAAAGCGCTGTGCCATTCATGTTGACCGTCGCGCCCAGCGGCAGGACGAAACTGCTCACACGATTGGAAACGCCGGCATTCTTCTCCACGCATTCCATGGTCACCGGCAGAGTGGCCGAGGAAGACGCCGTGGAAAACGCTGTCAGCAAGGCCTGGCCCATTGCCGAATACATGCGCACCGGGCTCGCACGACCCACAAACCGGATCAGCAACGGCATGGTGACCAGGGCGTGAACGGCAAAGGCGCAAAGCGTGGTTGCCGCGAACCAGGCCAGCGGCCGGAAGGCGGAAAAGCCGGTATCGGCGACCACCTTGGCAACCAGTCCGAACACGCCAATCGGGGCGAACATCATGACCCACTCAGTCATCTTCATCATGATCTGGGCCACGCCCTGCCAGAAGTCGTAGACGTGTTCGGCAAGTTCGTTGTCGATTCGGGTAATGAAGAAACCGAACAGCAGGCAGAAGAAAATCAGGCCGAGCATTTGGCCGTTGGCGGCCGCCTGGATGATGTTGGGGGGAACCATCTGAAGGAAGATACCCACCAGGTCGCCCGCACCGGTATGCGTGACACTGGCGGCCACCTGCTGGCGCGCCACATCAAGGCCAAGCAGATGACGAGCAGGTTCACCGCCAATGATGCCCGGCTGGAAAATATCCACCAATACCAGCCCCGCCACGATGGCCAGAGTGGTGGTTACAGCGTAAAAGAGCAGCGTACGCCCGCCAATGCGCCCCAGGTTCCCACCCTTTCCGATGCCTGCCACACCGGTGATGATCGAGGAAGCGATCAAGGGCACGATCAGCATCTTGAGCGCGTTCAGAAACAGGGTGCCGAGAAAGCTGTAGACGGAATAGAAACGGATCCCGAAAGCGCCGCCATCCGGACCACTCAGGAAACCGGCGATGACGGCGAGGATGATGGCAGCGAGAATCTGCCAATGGAGCTTGATCTTGCGCATTTACGGCTCCTTTCAGAGGCGAAGGGCCCGGACACGCTGTCGTGTCCGGGCCTCGTCTTTTTCAGGCTACACCGGTGGGTGGACTCTGCGCCTGCCCTTCACACTGGGAAATCGAGCGGAATACGGCACATCACTCGTTGCTGAGGGCCTGCTCGCGAATCTCGATCTCGGCTCTGGATCTCAGGTCCTTGATATAGGCCTGGAATTCCGAGTTGCCGTGCTGGCGGGCGAGCTGACGCAAGCGGTTATCCCGGTCCTTCTTGTCCAGCGAGGACGGGTCACCGGCCTTGACGGCCTCCAGGCGGAATACTGCGGAATCGCCGCTCTGAAGGGCAACCGTGTCCACCACGGGCTTGTCGGCCCGGGGTCGCGGGGCGTCAAAGATCGCCCGATTGAGCTGGCTCGGCAGATGGTTGCCCTCGCGGGGGACGAACGTGGCCTCATGCACCTCGATGTATCCCGCGTCCACAGCTTCCTGCAGGGACTTGCCCGAGGCAATGGCGTCGGCCAGACTCCTGGCCTTGTCGGCGGCAAGGCGGGTGGCCTTCTGCACGGTCAGCGCCGTGACGATGTCGCTGCGTACATCCTCGAGTGGCTTGGGCTCGGAGGGCTGGTGTGACTTGACGCGGATCACCACCACATGCTGGTCGCCCAGTTCAATGGGGTCGCTGTTCAGCCCCTGGTTGAGTACGGCGTCGCTGAATGCTGCCTCGCGGACCTTGTCGCTGGAGGCAATGCCCGTACCGTTGTCGTGGCTCACGCCAGTCACTGTCTTTATCTCGAGTCCCAGGGTATTGGCCGCCTTGCTCAGCGAATCGGGATTGGAATAGGTCAGATCGGCCAACTGCTCACCGACGTCGTAGAACTTGTCCTCGACCTTCTTCTTCTTGAGATCCGCCGCGATCTGGTCCTTGACCTGGTCGAATGACTTGATGTCCGGTTCGTCGATGTCGGTCACCTTGAGAATGTGATAACCGAATTGCGATTTCACCGGCCCCTGGACCTGTCCTTTCTTCATGTCGAACAGCGCCTTTTCCACGGGCGCCACAAGCGTGCCCTTTTCAACCCAGCCCAGGTCGCCACCCTTCTTCGCCGACTGGGGATCGGCGGAGTATTTTTTGGCCAACGTTGCGAAATCCGCACCCTTGTCGAGTTGCTTGAGGATGTCCTCGGCCTGCGCCCTGGCCTTGTCATCGGCATCCTTTCCGTCGCCCTGGGGCGCGATCAGGATGTGTTCGGCCCGCACCCGCTTCGGGGTCATGAACTGCTGCTTGTTCTGGTTGTAATAGTCCTTGAGCTCGGTGTCGGTCAGTTGAATATTGTCGCCGAGTGTCTTGCTGTTCAATTCCAGATAGGCCAGCGACACCGTCTCCGTGGTCATGTACTTGTCCTGGTGCGCCTTGTAATAGGCCTGGATATCGTCATCCGTGAGCTTGATCTGGCCCTCAAAGGCCTTTTCGGGGACCGTCAGATAACCGACTTTGCGCTGTTCCTTCTCCAGGGCCACCTGTTCGTTCACGCCGGTATCGGTAGCAAAGGCACTCCTGGTGATCCCGTTCTGCAGTTCCTGCATTTCCAGCGATTGACGGTAGCTCTGTTCAAAACCCGCCGCGGTCAGCCCCATTTGCGGCAGTCGGGTACGGTAGACATCCAGCGAGAACTTGCCATTGATCTGGAAGGCGGGAAGGCTCTGGATGGCGTCAGTGAGCTTGTCGGCGCCGACACGGTATTTCTCCGCGGAAATCTTCTGGCGCAGCAATTCGCGGTTGATCAGTTGTTCCAGAACCTGCTTGTGCAGACCCTTCTCGTCGATCATGTCCGGGTTGAAATTGTTTCCGAACATCTGCTCCAGCCGCTGGTACTGGTTCTGGTAGGCCTGCCGGTAGTTCTGGATCGAAATTTCCTGGCCATTGACCTTGGCCACGTAATCCGGCGCGCTGGCACTGAAGTACTGGTTAATACCCCAAAGCGCGAATGGAACACTGAGAAGAAGAATGATGGCCCAGGCAATCCAGCCCGAGATGTGATCACGGATCGACTGAAGCATGGTCGAAAACCTGTCTAACGTATGTGGGCGTTTACCGGATCTTTCCGGCCGCGGGACGCGCCCCCCGCCCGACAAGGGCGCACGGCCGGGTTCCGGCGATACAAAAAAGGGCGCCCCGTAAGGCGCCCTTTCGCGTCAAGAATGGCGGAGTGGACGGGACTCGAACCCGCGACCCCCGGCGTGACAGGCCGGTATTCTAACCAGCTGAACTACCACTCCGCGCTTTTGGTGGGTGCTGGAGGGATCGAACCTCCGACCCTCGCCTTGTAAGGGCGATGCTCTCCCAGCTGAGCTAAGCACCCCAAGGAAGGCGCGCTAGTTTACGGCATCCTTGAGCGCTTTACCAGCCTTGAAACCAGGAACTTTGCTCGCGGCGATCTGGATCGTCTGGCCGGTCTGCGGATTGCGGCCGGTGCGCGCGGCACGTTCCTTCACGGAGAAGGTACCGAATCCAACCAGAGTGACCTGATCTCCACGCTTGAGCGTGTTGGTGATGTTCGAGATCACGGAATCCACGGCCTTGGTGGCATCCGCCTTGGAAAGGTCGGCCGAGGCGGCGACCGCTTCGATGAGTTCAGCTTTGTTCATAAGACATTCTTCCCCTGTCGGTCTTGGTTGTTATCCGCCTGGACCCTGTTAACGCTCTATCCATGCTTTGCCAGAGCCGGTCCCGGCAATCGGGTCCCGTGCACAATTACACATGCGCACGGGAAGGTAAAGGGGCACGATACCTCGGGGCCATTGTTCACCCCGGAGGTGAAGCGCGGTCCGTCCACATTCGTTGCTTCCACGCCACGGCGATTTATACCAAGGCGCAAAAACCACTGTCAATATTGACTAATGCGGCCGGGCCGGCTCCTTTTCCCCCTTGGGAGACGATTTGTTCTCCGATGGTTGCGTCGACGCAACATCAGACTTCGCGCCTGCCTGCGGAACGGGCTGGTGCTGCAGCGCAACCTCGAGGACCTGGTCAATCCACTTGACCGGCCGGATATCGAGTTTTTCCTTGATGTTCTGCGGAATTTCCGCCAGATCCTTCTCGTTTTCCTCGGGAATCAGCACTACCGAGATGCCACCCCTGTGGGCGGCGAGCAGCTTCTCCTTGAGGCCTCCGATCGGCAGCACCTCGCCCCGGAGCGTGATTTCCCCGGTCATCGCCACATCCGCCCGAACCGGAATCCGGGTAAGTGCGGAAACCATGGCGGTACACATGCCCACGCCCGCACTGGGGCCGTCCTTCGGGGTGGCGCCTTCCGGCACGTGAACATGGACGTCGTATTTCTGATGGAATTCGGGGTCGATGCCGAGCAGTTCCGCACGGCTGCGGACCACGGTCATGGCCGCCTGGACGGATTCCTGCATGACATCGCCCAACTGGCCCGTATGGCTGAGTTTGCCCTTGCCAGGCACGATCGCAGCCTCGATGGTGAGCAGCTCGCCACCCACTTCGGTCCAGGCGAGGCCCGTCACCTGCCCAACCTGGTCGGTGGACTCGGCTCGGCCATAACGGAACCGGCGCACGCCCAGGTACTGCTCTGCTTCGGCCGGTCCCACGACGACTTTGCCGGCCTCCGGCGACAGGAGCAATTGCTTGACCACCTTGCGGCAGATCTTGGAGATTTCGCGCTCCAGATTGCGCACGCCGGCCTCGCGGGTGTAGTGCCGGATGACGTCGCGAACACCGTCTTCCGTGATCTCCAATTCACCCTTCTTGAGGCCATTGAGATTGATCTGTTTGGGCACCAGATAGCGCTCGGCAATGTTGGTCTTTTCGTCCTCCGTGTATCCCGGGAGACGGATGACCTCCATTCGATCCAGCAGTGGCGCCGGGATATTGAGCGTATTGGCCGTGCAGACGAACATGACGTCCGAGAGGTCGAAATCGACCTCCAGGTAGTGGTCGTTGAAATTCTGGTTCTGTTCGGGATCCAGAACCTCGAGCAAGGCCGAGGCCGGGTCGCCCCGGAAATCCATTGCCATCTTGTCGATTTCGTCCAGCAGGAACAGCGGATTGCGAACGCCCACCTTGGCCATGTTCTGGATGATCTTTCCGGGCAGCGAACCAATATAGGTTCGCCGATGGCCGCGGATCTCGGCTTCGTCGCGCACCCCACCCAGGCTCATGCGCACGAACTTGCGGTTGGTGGCACGGGCCAGACTCTGTCCCAGCGAGGTTTTGCCGACGCCGGGCGGACCGACGAGACATAGAATCGGTCCCTTGAGCTTGCGCACACGCTGCTGCACGGCCAGATATTCGAGGATGCGCTCCTTGACCTTCTCCAGCCCGTAATGGTCCGCTTCGAGCGTCTTCTCGGCCCTGGCCAGGTCGTGGCGCGTCCGGGTGCGCTTTTTCCACGGAACGTTGGTCAACCATTCGATGTAATTGCGGACCACCGTGGCTTCCGCCGACATGGGCGACATCAGCCTCAGCTTGTTGAGTTCGTTGGTGGCTTTCTCCCGGGCCTCCTTGGGCATGCCGGCCTTCTCGATCCGCTGCTCGAGATCCTCCACCTCGTTGGGCACATCCTCGAGCTCGCCGAGCTCCTTCTGGATGGCCTTCATCTGTTCGTTGAGGTAATACTCCCGCTGGCTCTTTTCCATCTGCTGTTTGACGCGACCGCGGATGCGCTTTTCGATCTGCAGCAGGTCGATCTCACCCTCGATGAGAGCCATGACATGCTCCAGGCGCTCGCGAACATTGGCCAGTTCCAGCAGTTGCTGCTTTTCCTCGACCTTCAGCGACATATGGGCGGCGATGGTATCGGCGAGCCGACCGGGCTGTTCGATGCCCGACAGCGAAGTCAGAATCTCCGGCGGGACTTTCTTGTTCAGCTTGACATATTGATCGAACAGCGACATCACCGAGCGCATGAGCACGTCGACCTCGCGTTCATCGACGGAATCCTCCGCCTCCAGCTCGGCAATCTGCGCCGTGTAGTAGTCATCGCCGTAGAGATTGACGATACGTGCGCGGCTGGCCCCTTCAACAAGCACCTTGACGGTACCGTCGGGCAGCTTGAGCAGCTGGAGGATGGTCGCCAGCGTGCCGACGCGGTGGATATCGTTTTCGCCCGGATCGTCCACTTCGGCACTCTTCTGGGCCACAAGCAACACCTGCTTGTCGTCCTGCATGGAATCATCCAGCGCCTGGATCGACTTTTCCCGACCCACGAACAATGGAATGACCATGTGCGGATAGACCACCACGTCGCGGAGTGGGAGCACGGGAACCATCTGGGTCTGCTCGCGCACGATGTCGGATTGTCTGTCTTCGCTTGCCACCTGTTGCGAACCTCGCTTGAACCGCCCCGGAGCCACGCGGAAGACGCGGGCTTGCCCGAAAGCTCATGGCATTGGTATGGGGTCTCGGCCGGGGGCTTTCAACCCGGCCGGGCGGGGAAAAACGGCAGTCCCGGCGCCTCCGACAGCCCCGACGGAGACGTCTCTACTCGTCGGAAGCGGCCAGTTGCTTCTGCTCGTTCTGGTAGATAATGAAGGGCTTGCTTTCGCCGTTGATCACCGCCTCGTCAATGACTACCTTGCTGACATTCTCCATGGACGGCAAATCGTACATGATGTCGAGCAGCACATGCTCGAGAATGGTCCGCAATCCGCGCGCTCCGGTCTTGCGCTCCATCGCCTTGCGAGCCGCCGCGCGCAGCGCGTCCTCACGGAATTCCAGCTCGCAGTCCTCCATGTCGAAGAGCTTGCGATACTGCTTGGTCACGGCGTTCCGCGGCTCGACCAGGATGCGCATCAGGGCTTCCTCGTCCAGTTCTTCGAGCGTGGCGACCACCGGCAGGCGCCCGACGAACTCGGGGATCAGTCCGAAACGTATCAGGTCCTCGGGCTCCACGTCGTAGAGCACCTGGCCGACATTGCGTATGTCTTCCTTGCCGTGCACCTCTGCGGCGAAGCCGATGCCACCCTTGCGCGAGCGGTCGCGGATGATCTTCTCCAGACCCGCGAAAGCGCCGCCGCAGATGAACAGGATATTGCCCGTGTCCACTTGCAGGAATTCCTGCTGAGGGTGTTTGCGGCCGCCTTGTGGCGGCACAGAAGCCACCGTGCCTTCGATCAGCTTGAGCAGGGCCTGCTGGACACCCTCGCCGGATACGTCCCGCGTAATCGACGGATTGTCCGACTTGCGGGAAATCTTGTCGATCTCGTCGATGTAGACGATGCCGGTCTGTGCCTTCTCGACGTCATAGTCGCATTTCTGCAGGAGCTTCTGGATGATGTTTTCCACGTCCTCGCCGACATATCCGGCTTCGGTAAGCGTGGTGGCATCGGCAATGGTGAACGGTACGTTCAGCAGGCGCGCCAGCGTCTCCGCGAGCAGCGTCTTGCCGCAGCCGGTGGGGCCGATCAGCAGGATATTGCTCTTCGAGAGTTCCACATCATCCTTGCGCGTGCGTGATTCCAGACGTTTGTAGTGGTTGTACACCGCCACGGAAAGTATCTTCTTTGCACGCTCCTGACCGATGACATACTGGTCGAGCACCGCATTGATTTCATGCGGCTTGGGCAATTTGTCGTGGGCCGCCTCCGCGTGCTCCTGCATCTCCTCCCGGATGATGTCGTTGCACAGCTCCACGCATTCGTCACAGACGAACACCGAGGGCCCCGCAATCAGTTTGCGGACTTCATGCTGACTCTTGCCGCAGAACGAGCAATAAAGCAGCTTGCCGCCCTCGTCTCCTCTGCCGCGCGTTTCGTCAGTCATAACTCACCTCTGTGCAACCTTCTCGACCATGTATATCACGATGTCCGCGACCTGCAAATGCCCCCGGTCAAGCTTCGGGAATGTTGCGGCGCTCCAGCATCTTGTCCACCAGCCCGTAAGTGGCCGCTTCTTCGGCGCTCATGAAACGGTCGCGGTCCGTATCCAGTTGAATCTGCTCCAGTGTCTGGCCCGTATGCTTGGCCAGAATGCGGTTGAGGCGCTCCCGTGTCGCCAGAATTTCCTTGGCATGGATGTCGATGTCCGAGGCCTGGCCCTGGAAGCCGCCCAGCGGCTGGTGAATCATCATCCGCGAATGCGGCAGTGCATAGCGCTTGCCCTTGGTGCCCCCAGCCAGCAGCACGGCGCCCATGCTGGCCGCCTGACCCACACAGATGCAACTGACATCGGACTTGATGAACTGCATGGTGTCATAGATCGCCAGACCCGAGCTGACGTGGCCACCCGGCGAATTGATGTAGAGGTGGATGTCCTTGTCCGGATTTTCCGACTCGAGGAACAGGAGCTGGGCCACTATCAGGTTGGCCATGTAGTCCTCGATCGGTCCCACCACGAACACCACCCGCTCCTTGAGCAGGCGGGAATAGATGTCGTAGCTGCGCTCGCCCCGGGCGGTCTGCTCGACCACGATGGGTACAAGATTCAGCGCCTGGGTATCCATGGCACCCCCGTCAAAATGCTGATTGCTCATGCTAGCGCCTCGGTCAGGCCTCAAGCCTGCTGCTTGCCGAAATTCATCACGTCCTTGAAGGTCGTGGATTCATCCTCGATCGCGGCCTGGTCGAGCAGCCAGTCAACAACCTGCTCCTCCAGTACCAGCGTCTCGATATGCCGCATGATGTTGGGATTCGAGCGATAGCTGCGGATGACTTCATCAGGACGTTCGTAACCTTCGACCATCTTTTCGATGGTCTCACGTACCCGGTCCTGATCGATCTTGAGTTGCTCGCCGTTGATGACCTCGCCGATCAGCAGGCCCAGGGCCACGCGACGCCGGGCATCTTCCTCGAACAGATCGGCGGGCAGTTCAGGCTGCTGGGTCTGGTCGGCAATTCCCAGACGCCCCAGCGCATCCTGGCGCAGACGCTCGATTTCCTCGTCCACCAGCGCCTTGGGCAATTCAATCGGATTGGCCTTGAGCAACCCGTCCAGGGCCTGCTCCTTGACCTTGCGGCGTACAGTCTCCTCCAGTTCGCGGCGCATGTTGGCAGCGACTTCTTCGCGAAGACTCTCGATTCCACCTTCTTCGATGCCGAAAGCCTTGCAGAATTCCTCGTCCAGCTCGGGCAGTCGCTTCCCGGATACTTCCCGAATCGTCACCTTGAAATGGACCTTCTTGCCGGCCAGCTCTTCGGCCCGGTAGTCCTTCGGGAACTTGACGTCGAACTCGACTTCTTCGCCGGCGGCCGCACCCTCAAGCTTTTCCTCGAAGCCTTCCACCATCCGGCCGGAACCGAGTTCCAGGAGAACATCCTCGCCCTTGTTCCCTTCAAAAGGCTTGCCCTTGATATCACCTTCGAAGTCGATACGGACGCGGTCACCCCGTTCCGCCTTGCGCTCGACGACCTCCCAGTCGGCACGCTGCTCGCGGAGATTCTGGACCATGTCGTCGATGTCGGATTCGGTGACCTCGGCGACCGGGCGCTTGACCTTCATGCCCTCGACGCCCTTGACCTCGATCTCCGGATACACCTCGAACGTGGCCGTATATTCCAGATCCTGGCCCGGTTCGACGTTGAGCGGCTCCAGCTGCGGACCACCGGCCGGCGTCAGGTTTTCCTGGCTGAGCGCCTCGGTGTAGGTGCTGCGCAGCAGTTCGCTGAGCACTTCCTCGCGCACCTGGCCGCCGTACTGCTGCTTGACCACCTTGAAAGGTACCTTGCCCGGGCGGAAACCCTTGATCTTGGCGCGTTTGCCCAGCGACCGCAGTCGCGTTTCCACCTCGCGCTCGATACGCTCGGCGGGCACCTGCACCTTCATTCGGCGTTCCAGAACGCCCGTCGACTCGACTGAAACCTGCATGTATTCAACTCCTAGGAGGCAATTTTCCCGACCTGCGCGACGCCGGCCCTGCACCTGGTGCGAAAGGAGAGACTCGAACTCTCACGGGCCAAGCCCACTGGGACCTAAACCCAGCGCGTCTACCAGTTCCGCCACTTTCGCAATGCAAAACGTGGCGGGCCCCACGGGGACCGCCACCGTAATTCATTGGGAAATTATACCGGCTGGAGGCCCGAATCCGTAACCCCCCGCGGCTGGCAATGTTGCGGCGTGACCTTGCCACTTTCGCACCGATTCGGCGCCAAACGGCTGAATTTCAGGCCTCATTATACCTCAAAACCGGGCCGGCCAGGACTCACTGGCCGGCCAGCACACGGTCCACGCACTCGCCCGCCTGGTCGGTGCGCTTGCCGGCCAGGCATTGCCTGAGCCGGGGTGTCAGGCTTTCATAGGGCGGCGGTGCAGCCTTGCCCGCCGCCCGCATCTCGCAGGCCTTGCGGAAATAGAGTTCGGCGGCATAGGCCTCCTCCTTCTCATCCCGGTACGGCCCGCCGGCCACGATCGACCGGGCGAAAGCGTTGATTTGGTCCTTGTGCCAACCCAGTCCGCGGAGATCCTTGCCCACCAGGAGCGCGATCATCTGCCACGACTCCAGACCGCTGTCCTGCTTTTCGGCGTGCGCCTTCACCGCCCGGTCCTGGGCATGTTTGAGCAGCACGGCGGCGCCTGCGTCCACGCCGACCTGCTCGCAGGAAGAGACTTCCGTGTTGGCTGCCGGGGACGAGGTTTCATCCCCGTCGCCCGCCCATGCGACGGCGGACAGGGCCATGGCG
>JASFQN010000050.1:0-14592 GCA_050115425.1 Gammaproteobacteria bacterium
AACGGCACCGTGCGGTGATAGAAATAGGATGGAAACAGGATCATCAGTCCCTCCTCGGGGCGAATCGCATGCGCCGGATGCCGGCCACGGCAATTCAGGTCCTCGGGTGGCTCGCCGAACACCAGCCAGCCATCCCGGTTCCGATCATCGATGACCGATGGCAGACGGGGATAGTACACCCCGCTGAGCCAGGCCGCAGGATGGATGTGGGCGAGTTGATGACCCTGATCGTGCATCACCACCGACCACATGTGCATCGCCCGCCGCGCCGGCCGGCGACTGAGAAACGGGTGGTCCGCCCGCTCGGCATGGCCGGCCAGCCAGCTCTCCACGGCCTGCTGCACCATGCCGCGCAGCGCGCTTGCCTCCGGCGCGGGATCCAGCAGGAGATCCGCGGTATGCCGGCCGTTTCGCGTGGCGTGCCCCGGCGGCTCATAGGCCAGACTCGGATGCTCGAGGACATGTCCGGCGAGTTGCCGATTGAACGCCGCCGCATCCGGCCAGCCGGCCGGGGCGGCGGGGCGCTCGACCGCTACCAGTTCGTCCACGCTGAGCAGTTCGTCTCCTTCCGCCTCCCGGCCCAGTTCGTAGAGGGCAATGGCGCGGATGGCGATGGCACCGCAAAAGCCCGGCACATGTGACAGGCAGGCATCGGCACAGGCCAGCGCCTCGTCCGCCCGTCCCTGGCGAATGAGCAGATGTCCGAGATTGCTCCAGGCATTGACCTCACCCGGACTCAGCGACACCGCGCGCCGATACCCCTCCTCCGCCGGGCCCGCGCGGCCCGTTTCCTCCAGCGTTATGGCCCTGTTGGCATGCGCCTCGGCGCAGTCCGGCGCGTGCCGGAGCGCCTCGTCGTAAGCCGCGAGCGCCCGCTCGAATTCCCCGGCCTTGTGGCGGGCCACGCCGAGCGCGGAAAGAACCGCCGGATCGCCCCGGCGCAGGCGCGCCGCATGCTCGAAGTGACGGGCCGCGGTGTCGAAGCGGTTGCCGGCCAGGTGAAGGTAGCCAAGATTGATGTGCGCCACCGGCAGTCGGGGATCGAGCGCCAGGGCGCGCTCCAGCGAGGCGGCGGCCGCCTCGCGGCAACGCAGGATGCGCAGCACATGGCCGCGATTCTGGTGGGCCTCGGCGTAGTCCGGCAGCAACTCGACCGCGCGCTCGAACGCTTCCAGCGCTTCACGCGGCCGCCGCAGATTGTTGAGCGCCCGGCCCAGATGATTCCAGGCCGCGGCGTGATCGGGCCGTTCGGCGAGCAGGCCACGAAAATACTCGGCCGCCGGACCGAACCGGCCGGCGGCATGGTGGGCCAGACCCTCGGCCAGCAGATCGTCGGCCGGCATCGACATGCGCTCCATTCCACCCCCTGTTACAGAACGCTCCGGTCACATTCTAGTGCGAGAGCTCGCCCGCCGCGACAGCCAGACGCTATAGTGAAAGTGTTGCGCACCGGCCCGCCGGACATGGAGGATTCGGGCAATGAACGTGTCACTGAAGACCCGCCTGGCAGCGATGGGAGCGATCCTGATGCTGCTGATCCCCGTTGTCGGCGCCGCCGCCGAGCGCGGCATCGAGCCGGGAGGCTATGACTTTGCCCTGGCCTTCCGCCGGGACAAGCTGGATATCGACGTCGGGGGAACCCGCACGGCCAACTCCATCAATACGGTGACGCTGGATTTTCTGGAACTGGCCAATCCATGGTTCCAGCCTGGCTTCCGCGTGGGCTACGCGACACTCGATCGCAGCGGCACCAGCATTCCCGCCACACTGGACCCGGCGGGTGCCTTTTTCGGCCTGAGTTTTCGCGGCCGTTATCCGGGGACGGGGGCCTTCTCGGCCCAACTGAGAGCGGCCTACACGTATTACCAGGTCGACGACAACTTCAACCTGCAGAGCACCAACCTGACCTGGTACGAAACGCGCGCCGAACTGGGAGTAAGCTACAGCCAACGGTTCTTCGATGCCGGCGCCGGCGTCGAATTCCTGAACCTGGACGGCCGCCAGAAGGTGCGTGACAACGGCGTGTTCAGCAGCACTTCATTCGACAATCCGGCGCGAACCGAACCCTACCTCGAACTCGGCTTCCACCCCGACGCCACGGGGCGGATTGCCGTAAGGCTCAGCGACGGCGACCGCCGCGCACTCACCATCACCTTCAGCCGCAGCACGGACTGACCGCGCTCCCCGGTTTCCGGGTCTTCCAGGCGCCGACTGTCGCGCGAAAGGCGATTCTGGTACGCTAAACGGTTTCCACTTGCCGGGCTGCGTCGTCAGGCAGGACGCATGAAGCCGCCGCCGGTATCCGCGAAGCGGGCAGAGAACCGTCCATGCGGTCGCCGGTACGGCTGATCCCGTAAGACCAAAGAGAAGTTGCTATGCGCGTAATCGAATTGCTCAAAGATATCCGTGGCATCGGCGGAAAGTGCGAAACCCGGGGCCTGTCCGACGAGGTGATCAGCCGCTTTGCGGAAAAGGATCCGCTGCTGGTCAAGGCCGTCGAGGAAGCGCACGCCGCCTTCGGCGATTTGCGCCGGGATTTCGCGGACGCCATGGCAATGGACGAGATCGACCAGATCCATGCCATCCAGAACCGCTTCGTGAATTTCTATCCCGATGACGCCGTGAACCCCTACGTGCCGCTGGCCGCGCGCGGACCCTGGATCGTGACCACCAAGGGCGCGGTGCTGCACGACTCGGGCGGCTACGGCATGCTGGGCATGGGTCATGCGCCGCAGCCCGTGCTGGACGCGATGAGCCGCCCGCACGTGATGGCCAACATCATGACGCCCAATTTCAGCCAGTTGCGGCTGATCAATGCGCTGCGCGCGGAAATCGGCCAGCGTCGCAACGACGGGTGCCCCTATTCGCACTTCCTGGCCATGAACAGCGGCTCGGAAGCCGTGACCGTGGCGGCGCGCATTTCCGACGTCAACGCCAAGCTGATGACCGACAGCGGCGGCGCGAAGGCCGGCAGGACCATCAAGCTCATGGGGCTGAAGGGCGGCTTCCACGGCCGCACCGACCGCCCGGCCCAATGGTCGGATTCCACGCGCCAGACGTATCTCAGCCATCTGGCGAGCTTCCAGGGCCGCGAAAACCTGGTGACCGTCACGCCCAACGATACCGAAGAACTCAAGAAGGTCTTCGCCGAGGCTGAAGCCAACAACATCTATATCGAGAGCTTCTTCATGGAGCCGGTGATGGGCGAAGGCGACCCCGGCCAGGCGGTGACGCCGGAGTTCTACAAGCTGGCCCGCGAACTCACCGAGCAGCACGGCAGTCTTTTGCTGGTGGACTCCATCCAGGCCGGCCTGCGCGCCCAGGGCTGCCTTTCGATTGTCGACTATCCCGGCTTCGAGGGTCTGGCCGGCCCCGACATGGAGACCTACTCAAAGGCGCTCAACGCCGGTCAGTATCCGCTGTCCATCCTGGCCATGAACGAGCGTGCCGCGAGTCTCTATCGCAAGGGCATCTACGGCAACACCATGACCGCCAATCCGCGCGCCATGGATGTCGGCGTGTCGGTGCTGTCCCAGGTCACTCCGGAGCTGCGCGAAAACATCCAGCAGCGCGGCCGGGAGTTCATGGAGAAATTCGGCAAGCTGGCAGACGAACTCGGCGGTCTGATCACCAAGGTGCAGGGCACCGGCCTGCTGTTCAGTTGCGAGCTTAACGACGACTTCAAATGCTATGGCGCCAACAGCACCGAAGAATACCTGCGCAAACAGGGCATCGGCGTGATCCATGGCGGCAAGAATTCGCTGCGTTATACGCCGCACTTCAACATCACGTCCGAGGAAGTGGACCTGATCGTGGCGGCCACGCGCGACGCGCTGCTCAACGGACCGCGCAAGGGCATGCCCGTGGAGGAAGCGGAACAGGCGGGAGTGTCCAACCTCTGAGTCCGCCTGCCGATGGTGGCACCCAGGGCCGGAGCCATTGCTCCGGCCTTTTTCGTTCCCCTGCGGTCACTGGCCTATACTCCGGCCATGGGTCGAACATATTTTCAATCGAGCGCACTCTGTCTGACCGTACTCGTCGGACTGCTCTCTGCATGCAGCAAACCGCCGCCCGCCGAAACCGCCATCCGGCAAGTCATCACAACCACAGAGGCCGCCGTAGAGCAACGCAACATCGAGCACGTGGCCGATGTCCTCGCCGATGACTTCACGGCCGCCGGGGACCGCGACAGGAAGGCCTCGCTGAGGCTTTTGCAGGTCTATTTCATGGGTCATCAGGATATCCACCTGTTCACGCGTATCGTTCGCGTGGAACTGGCCGGCGACAGTCGTGCACGCGCCGAAGTCCTTGTGGCCATGAGCGGCGAGCCGGTCCATGCAGCCGGCGAACTGAAGCACACGCGGGCCAGCATCTATCGCTTTCACATCGGGCTCACGCGCGATGACGGCGAGTGGAAGATTCTCAGCGCCCGCTGGGAGCCGGCAGCGCTCGGCGATTTCCTCGGCCGGCGCTGATCCGACTCTGCTCACGGCCCGGCGCAAGCGTATAATGATTCGGCTACGAGCCCATTCATCGGTAAAGCGGCATGCGAATTTCCCTGCGCGATGCCAACTCGCGTGATCTCGACTTTCTCCTGGAGCTCAACAATGCGGTTGTGCCAGCCGTCAACGAACTGGATGGCGACGCGGTTGGCTGGTTCCTGACCCACGCGCCGTATGCGCGCCTGGCCGAGCTCGACGCAACGCCGGCAGGATTCCTGTTCGGACTGACGCATGAAAACGACTACGCTTCGGCCAACTTCGCCTGGTTCCGCGAGCGTTTCCCGGAGTTTGTCTATGTCGACCGTGTCGCCGTCGCGGAACCGGCACGCCGCGCCGGCGTGGCGCGCGCACTCTACGATGACTTCATGCGACACGCCGGCGGCCGCTCGCGGGTGGTCTGCGAAGTCAATATCAGACCGCGCAACGAGCGCTCGCTTCGTTTTCATGCCCGCCTCGGGTTCGAGCAGGTTGGCACCCGCGAAGACGGGCACACGGGCAAGCGGCTGGCCATGCTTTCAAGGGCGCTGCCATGACCCGAACCGACCTGGCAACACGTGGACCGATCGGCCTGACCTTCACCGCGGAGTCGGAAGAAAGCTGGCGCGCCACCACCATCGACGGCTACTCCCTGAGGGCCGGATGTCAGGGCGGTGCGGCATTTTCGGCCGGCCAGCTGCTGCTCGCTTCGCTGCTTGCCTGCATCGCCGAAACGGTAGCGCCGCTCTGCCGCCGCCACGGCCTCGGGCCGGACCGCGTGAGTTTCGCGGCGCGCGCCACGCCACCCGACAAGGCCGGCCCCATGGATGCCCTGATCGTGATTCACCTGCCCCGCGAGGCAACCCACCGGCTCCGGCAGTCGGTGCGCCGCGCGGCCGGGAAGTGCCCCGTCGCGCGGCGCCTCTCCGACGACGTTCGACTCCGCATCATCCTGGACCCGGAGGACTCGTCCGCGTGACTGAACATACCAACCCGCTGGCCGGAGCCGTCCCGGAACGCCTCGCCGAGTTTCGCGAGGATCGAAACTGGCTGGAAAAACAGCTTCGGCAGCCGGACACGGCCTTCATTCCCGTCCACCGCGACCAGGTGCTGGTCGAAGACGACGGTGACGGGCTGCGCCCCGCCCTGCTGGACCGTGCCGCTCTGGGTGCGGGCGGCAAACTCGACGTCGCTCTGCTGGGCCGCTTTGACGGACGCGTCTGTTTCGCTCTGGCCTCATCCGACGATTTTGCGCCCCCGGCCTCCGCACGGTTCACGACCTTGCGCAGCGCCGTGCCCCGGCTCGGCCACGCCCAGTCCGGGCTGCTGGCTTACGCAAGAGCGCTGGTGCACTGGCACGAAACCCATCGCTTCTGTGGTCGCTGCGGTGCCCCGACCGCGGCCGACCGCGCCGGCCATCTGCGTCGCTGCACCCGCCGCGTCTGCGATCACTTCATCTTTCCCCGCATCGACCCGGCGGTCATCGTACTGGTTGAGCACGGGGACCGGTGCCTGCTCGGTCGCCAACCGCAGTGGGAAGCCGGGCGCTACTCCACCATCGCCGGTTTCGTCGAGCCGGGTGAAGCACTGGAAGACGCCGTGCGCCGCGAATTGCTCGAGGAAACCGGCGTGGACGTGGGCCAGATCACCTATCACTCCTCGCAGCCCTGGCCGTTTCCGGCGTCCATCATGCTCGGATTCCTGGCCACCGCAAAGACCACGGACATCCGGCTGCACGACGCCGAACTGGAGGACGCCCGCTGGTTCAGCCGCGAAGACATGCGCCGCCAGCTCGCGGCTGGCGAACTGCGTATGCCGACGCCCGCTTCGATCGCCTTCAGCCTGGTGGAACACTGGTTCAACGCGGGCTCGCCGGAACCTCTTTCGGTCTGGCTGTCGAAAACCTGAAGGTCCACGTCTGATAGACTGTGTTGCTCCGCACCGGACCAGGGAGCAGACCGTGTCAGCACAGCCCGAGGCCGGTAGTTCTCCGCGGCTGGACGCCATCTACGCGGTACTCTCCGGCGATGACCCGAGCGATCGCGCCTGCGAGGCAATTCCCGACAGCGCCTGCCGGGAGATTCCCCGCAACTACCTGCTCAATCTCGCCAGCGGCGCCGCCTCAAAGCTGGCGGAACAGCTCGCCGGCCCCAACCTGGTGCTGCCCTGGCTGCTCGGTGCGATTGCGGCACCCGCCTGGATGGTCGGGCTGTGCATGCCCGCCAAGCAGACCGGGTCGCTGCTGCCGCAACTCGCGGTTTCGGGCTGGATGCGGGGTTTCCGGCTGCGCAAGTATTTCTGGCTGGCCGCCGCCCTGATCCAGGCCGGCTGCCTGGCCTTGATGATCCCGGCGGCGCTCTGGCTGCCATCCACCGCGGCGGGCCTGGTGATCGTGGGTCTGCTGCTGGCCTTCAGCCTGGCCAGCGGGATGGGCTCGGTCGCCTTCCAGGACGTCCTGGGCAAGACCATTCCCCGGGGTCGGCGGGGCCGGTTGCTGGCCAGCCGGGCCACGGTCGGCGGCCTGCTCACGGTCGCCGCGGGGCTGGGGCTGCGCGGGCTGCTCGGCGCCAGTGCCAAACTTGACGTCTACCTGGCGCTGATGGGCTGTGCCGCCGCGCTCTGGGTGCTGGCCGGAGCGGCCTTCGGCGCCACCGGCGAGACGCCCGGAGCGACCGAGGGCGGGCGCAATGCCCTGGCGGAGGCGCGCCACGGCCTCCGACTGGTCCGCGGCAACACGGCCTATGCCCGCTACCTGCTGGCCAGGGCGGCATTGCTGTCGGTGGAACTGGCCACGCCCTTTTACGCACTGCACGCCCAACAGGTCGTGTCCGCGGGGGCCGGGGACCTGGGACTGTTCATGGCCGCGGTGGGTGTGGCGAGGATCGTCGGCAGCCCCTTCTGGGGTAGCCGGGCGGACCGCTCCGCGAGACGCGTGATGATGCTGGCGGCCCTGGCGGGCAGCGGCGCCGCACTGCTCGCGCTGGGCATTGCTCATGCCCCCGCGTACTGGCACCAGGGCGGGTTTTATGCCGGCGTGTTCCTTCTCGTCGGGCTCGCCGAAGCAGGCGTGCGCGTGGGCCGCAAGACCTGGGTAGTGGACGCCGCTCCCGCAGCCGAGCGCACCACCTGGGTAGCCTTTGCCAACACATCCATTGGCATGCTGACCCTGGCGGCGGGTGCCCTTGGACTGATCGCACAATTCGCCGGCCCAGACGCGCTCATTGGCACGCTGGGCGCATTGGCACTGGGCGGCGGCGGGCTGGCCGCCCTCATGCCGGAAGCCGAAACCGGCCCGGCCGACTGACAGGAGCAACGACACTCGAATGACGCAGGAGAACGGCAACGCTGGGGCGCTGGGCGCCCTGGGCATACTCGCGGGGGTATGGGGCTACAACTGGGTGGTGATGAAAATCGCCCTGAACTATGCGGGCCCCTTCCAGTTCGCCGCCATGCGCAGCGGGGGCGCCGCGCTCAGCCTGATGCTGTTGCTGGTCCTCTTGCGCCAGCCGCTCAGGCCACGCCACGCGCTGCGCACCGCCGCGCTCGGCATGCTGCAGACAGCCGGCTTCGTGAGCCTCATCACCTGGGCGCTGTCCAGCGGCGGCGCCGGCAAGACCTCCGTGCTGGCCTTCACCATGCCCTTCTGGGTGCTCCTGTTCGCGCGCATGTTCCTGGGCGAGCGCGTGCGCGGCCTGCAGTGGCTGGCCGTGGCCCTGGCCTTTGCCGGACTGATGCTGATCATCCAGCCCTGGCAAATGAACGCCAGCGTGGTCAGCAGCCTGCTGGCGGTCGCCGCCGGCGTGTCCTGGGGCGCGAGCGTGATCGTGGCCAAGAAAATACCGGTGGAAAACCGCTGGCAACTGCTCTCGCTGACCGCCTGGCAGATGCTCATGGGCGCGTCCGTTCTGGTCGTTCTGGCGTTGCTGGTACCGGCGCCGCCGGTGCAATGGAATGCGTATTTCATCGGTGCCCTGGCCTATAACATCATTCCGGCCAACGCGCTGGCCTGGCTGCTCTGGCTCTACATACTGCAAAAGCTGCCTGCAGGACTCAGCGGACTCAGTTCGCTGGTCGTGCCCGTGGTGGGGGTGTGTTCCGCCTGGCTGCAACTCGGCGAACGCCCCGGCGCCCTGGAGGGCACCGGCATGCTGATGATCATTCTCGCGCTCGCGCTGATCAGCCTCCGGAGCATGGTCCTAACGCGGGAAACCCGGCGCCGGACCACCCGCTGACACCGCCGGACTCTTATACTGAAACCATGTGCCTGCTTGTCTTCGCATGGAAGGTCCACCCCGAGTACCCGCTGGTGTTCGCGGGCAACCGTGATGAATTTCACCAGCGCCCGACCCGGGCGGCCGACTACTGGCCGGACCATCCCGGGGTCCTGGCGGGCCGCGACGAGGAAGCCGGCGGCACCTGGCTCGGGGTGCGCAAGGGCGGACACTTCGCCGTGGTCACCAACTTCCGTGAGGCCGGCGCGAACACACCGGCCGGCGCACCGTCGCGCGGCGAACTGCCCCTGGTCTGGCTGGAGGGCACACTTTCTCCGGACCGGATTGCCGCCCGGGCCGACCAGTACGCCGGCTTCAATCTGATCGTCGGCAACCCCGAACAGATGTGGTACGTCTCCAATCGCGACACCACACCGGTGCGCATTCCACCCGGCTATCACGGCCTGAGCAATCACCTGCTCGACACCCCCTGGCCCAAGGTCATCCGCAGCCGTGAACGGCTCCAGGCATCACTCGATCCGTCGGCTGAACCCGACGTCGAGGCACTGTTCGAATTGCTCGGCGACACCACACCCGCGTCGGACCATGAATTGCCTGATACCGGACTGCCGCGCGAGCTGGAGCGAAAGGTTTCCGCGCCGTTCGTCCTGGATCCGCGCTACGGCACGCGCTGCTCGACTGTCGTGCTGATGGACCGCCAGGGAGAATTGTTTTTCGAGGAACGGGGCTTCGCCCCGGACGGGGCGCAAACATACCGCAGGCGCTTCAGTCCGGTCACAGGTCCCCCGGGCTGACACGGCCGTGCGTCAGGGAAGCGCGACAGGCATGCGATGGATCGGCCGGCTTCTGGCCTTGGGCCTGGCGGTCTGGTGCACTTGCCCGCTCGCGTCGGAGAACGGCCGGCCGCTCCGCGTCGACATCCAGGGCGTGAACGGTGAATTGCTGGACAACGTCCACAGCTACCTGTCCATCGCCCAATATCCGCCCGAGGGCGAAACCGTTGACGAGGAGGTGCTCCGGCGTCTGCATGCCCGGGCGCCCGGCGAAATCCGCAGCGCGCTGCAGCCCTTCGGCTACTACTCGCCCGAAATCGACGCCTCCCTGCAACGCGAGGGATCGACCTGGGTGGCCACCTACCGCATACGCCCCGGCGAACCGGTCACCATCAGCGAGGTAGACATCAACCTGCAGGGGCCCGGCCGCGAAGATGCCGCGCTCCTTCGAGCGCGCGATGCCATCAATCTCTCGCGCGGACAGATACTCCACCATGCCGCCTATGCCAATGCCAAGCAGCGCCTGCTCGAGACTGCCGCCTCGCGGGGTTATCTGGACGCGGCGTTCACGCGCAGCCGGATGCTGGTGGATCCGGCGGCCAGGCGTGCCCGCATCCTGCTCACGCTGGACACCGGTCCGCAATTCTATTTCGGCGAAATCACGTTCGAACCCACCACGGTGAACGATTCGCTGCTGCGCCGCTACCTGCGCTTCTCGCCCGGCGATCCCTACTCCACGAGCAAGCTGCTCAATCTCCAATATGCGTTGGGTGACAGCCCCTATTTCTCTTCGGTCACCGTGGACGCACCGCGCCAGAAAGCGGATGCCGAACGACGCATACCGGTCACCGTAGAAACCCTGGCCCGGCCGGACAGTCGCTACACATTGGGGCTGGGCTACGGCACCGACACCGGGCCGCGCCTGAAACTGGGCTGGGAGGATCGCCGGGTGAATCGTCGCGGGCACCATTTCGCCGCGGAGATGAGCTTTTCCTCCATCAAGCGCAGCATCAACGCGCGCTACTTCGTGCCGCTCGCCGATCCCGCCACGGAACAATTGATTTACAGCGCCGCCGATACCGAAGAGGACTTCGGCGACGGCAAGAGCCGCAAACTCCAGCTGGGCATCAGCCAGGTACAACTGGTGGGCCGGTGGCAGCAGGTTTTCTACACACTCTACGAACGGGAACGCAACGATCTGTCGGTGGTCACTGCCTCCGACCAGGTGCTGGTACCCGGCCTGTCGCGCCTGATAATCCCGGGCGTGTCATACAGCATGACCGAGGCCGACAACCCGACACTGCCGCGGCGGGGCTACAGCATCTCCGCGGACCTGCGCGGCAGCTGGACCCGCCTGTATTCCGATGCGAGTTTTCTGCGCGCCGACCTCAGCGCCCGCTTCGCCTACCCGCTGGGCGAGTCCAGCCGACTGTTGATGCGTGGAGAAGTTGGCGCAAGCAAGGTACCGGCCTTTCAGGACCTGCCCCTGTCGCAACGCTTCTATGCCGGCGGTGACACAAGCGTGCGCGGGTTCGCCTACAACTCGCTGGGCCCCACCGACGATCTCGGCCGGGTGATCGGCGGCCGGAATCTGCTCGTCGGCAGCGTGGAACTCGATCACCAGTTCGTGGGCAACTGGGGCGCGGCCGTGTTTTTCGACACCGGCAACGCCATGAACAGTTTTTCCACACCGCTGGAGCGCGCCGCGGGCATCGGGCTGCGCTACCGGACGCCGGTAGGCATGCTGCGCCTCGATCTCGCGCACCCCGTGGCCGGATCGCAGGGCGGCTACCGCATCCACCTCAGCATCGGGCCGGATCTGTGAAGCGGCGTGTGCTCATCATTCTTGTGACTCTGGGCCTGCTGCTGGCCACCGGCACGACCTGGTTTCTCTACAGCTCCATGGCGCTGTCCTGGACGCTGGACCGCGTACGCCCGGCCTTGCCCGCTTGGCTGCAGCTCGGGACGGTCGAGGGCCGCCTGGCGGGACCGATGACACTGGATTCGCTGGTCATCGAGCGCCCGGGGCTCAAGATCCGCGTCACCGGCATCAGGCTGGACTGGCGCCCGGCCGCATTGATGATCGGACGCCTGCATGTGCTGGACCTGGAAGCCACCGACGCCCGTCTGGATTTCAAGGGGCGCACGGGAGCGCCGAAAGGCCCGCCGGTCAAGTTGCCCGCCTCGCTGGTACCGGCCCTGCCTGTTGGACTCGACACGCTGACTATCAGGCATCTGCGCGTCGCAGTGCCGGGCCTGCCGGCTGATACGCTGGACGGGCGACTGGAATCCGAATCTCTCGCCTGGTCGCCGCGGGGGATTCGGGCCCACCGCATCGCCATGGTCGGCAGAAACATCCACCTGGACGGCGGCCTGCGTCTGGCCAGCCTGCCGCCCTTCGCGCTGGCCGGGCAGTTCGACTGGCGGCTGAGCATCGGCAGGTACCCCGAACTCGCCGGCCGGACCACGCTCGCCGGCCGTCTGTCGGCACCGAAAGTCACCCAGACGCTCAGCAAACCGGCCCGGCTCGAACTCACCGCGCAGGGCCACGACCTGTTCGGGCAGCCAGCCGTCACCGGCCAGCTCGTCCTCGAGCCGCTGCCGCTGAACACGCTCGACGAACGCCTTGCAGGCCTGTCTGCGGGCGCAAACCTGTCGTTCGCGGGCCGGGCCGGACAGTTGGGCGTCAAGGGGCGGATTGCGGCCGCCGGACCCGCCATGCCAGTCCCGCTTCAGGCACAGCTGGACAGCGAACTCGATGGCGAAGGGCTCACCGTGCAAACCCTCACCGTCACGCCCCAATCCGGCCCCGGGACGCTGACGGCCAGCGGACGGATTGCCTGGCGGGGTCCGCATGCCATGCGCTGGCAGGGCGAATTTTCGCAATTGCACTGGCCAGCGGACGACAACGGCCTGTTGCTGGCTTCAACCGGCAGCTACCGCATCAGCGGTGATTTCCAGGCACTGGACTTCCAGCTTGACGGACAGGCCGGTTCTCGCGCGGACGCACGGGTGTCAGCGGCCGGAACGCTCGCCCTGGCCGAGGGGGATCGGCGGCTGAAGGCCACGGTTTCCTGGAAGGGCCTCGGCTGGCCGCTGACAGGCCGGCCGGAAATCGCCAGTGGGCATGGCGAGGCCCGCCTTGCGGGTTGGCTGGACAGCTACCGGCTGACAATGAAAGCCGCGCTGGCGGCACTTGGCCTGCCCGCGGCCGCGGTCGACCTCGACCTGAAGGGCGATCGAAAAGGCTTCGGCATCAGCCGTCTCGACGGTACCTGGCTCGGCGGCCGCCTGGCCGGCACCGGCCGACTCGACTGGAGTTCGGGGCTGAAGGCCCGGGCTCGATTCAGCGCCGAAAGACTCGATCCCGGCAAACTCAATTCGGCCGTTCCCGGCAGCGTTTCATTGCGGGGTGGGCTCGAATTTGCGCAGACCGCGGGAAGGCGCCGGCTGGCGGTCACTCTGAATTCATTGGGCGGGACACTGCGCGACCAACCGCTCTCGGGCGACGGCGGATTTCAGCTCGACGGCGGGCGGTGGTCGTTGCGAAACGTCAAACTGCACGCGGGCGCCGCACACCTGGAGGCGAACGGCGGACCCGCCAGCGGGCTTGGCTGGACGCTGGACATACCCGACCTCTCCGTTCTCCGGCAGCACGCCAGAGGCCGATTGAATTCCCGGGGCCAGCTGCGAACGCATGGCAACGGCCTCTCGGTCCAGGCGCGAGCCGTCGCGGACGATGTGGCATGGGGCGGCACGCGCGCGGGCTCGCTCCTCATCGAAGCCAATGTGGACGAGATGGGCCAGGCGGCCTCGCGGATCAGTGTCCAGGGCCGGCAACTGGCGTGGCGCGCCCTGGAACTGGACACGCTGGCGCTGAATCTGCAGGGGCTGACCAGCGATCATCGGCTGGAACTCCAGGCCGCGTCGCCCCAGGCCACGCTGCGCCTTGCGGCCAGCGGGCGCTGGCAGCAGGATCGCTGGCTGGGGCAACTCGACGATCTGCAGATGACACCGGTGTCCGGCGGCTCCTGGCGGCTTTCAGCTCCCGTGGCCGTCACGCTGGGCAGTGGGGAAATCGATTTCGGCAAGCTCTGCCTCGCGGACACGGATCAGTCGCTCTGCGCGCATGGCCGCTGGCGGCGTCAGGCCGAATTCGAGGCCGGCGTGAACGGGAAAAACATTCACCTGGCCGATCTCACCCGTGTCTGGACGAGCGGCGTGGGGCTGGAGGGGCGACTGGATCTCGACGCCACACTCAGCGGGCAACCATCCGACTGGCACGGCACCCTGCACTCCCGTCTCCGCAACGGACGCATCATCCGGCCCCGGTCGGATGCTCCCGATCAGGTGCTGCTCACGCCCGATCACGGACAGTTGGATGCCACCGCCGACAACGGGCGCGTGGACGCCAGAGTTGAGTTGGGCCTGGCCGACAGCGGCCGCGTCGCGGGCCGGCTGACGATCGGGGATGCACCGGGAGGTCGCCAGGACGAACGTCCGCTGGACGGGGAACTGCAATTCGACATGCACAACCTCGGCCTGGTCCCCCTGCTGGTGCCCGACATCAGTCGGCTGACCGGGAACTTGCGGGGCAAGGTCGAGCTGGCCGGAGCGCTGGGCAAACCGCGCGTTGACGGAAACGCCGAATTCAGGGACGGCGAAGCGGGTATTCCACGGCTGGGTATGCGATTGAAGGCCATTCGCCTGCGCGCCGAAGGCGATGGCAGGCAGGTACGCCTGGAAGGGCAGGCCGCTTCTGGCGATGGCACACTCAATGTCGATGGCGAATTGGCGCCGGGCGAGACACGGCTTGATGCCCGCCTGCATGTCGGCGGACAGAATTTTCTCGCGGTGAACATGCCCGAGGCGCGCGTCATCGCCTCGCCGGATCTGACCCTCACGGCCCGGGGCCGGGATCTCGACCTGGCCGGCACGGTAACCATTCCGCGTGCGCGGCTCCGCCCGCGCGATCTGGCAGGCGCCGTCGCGGTATCCCCGGACCAGCAGATCGTCGGCGCACAGGCCGTCGAAAAGGAGCCCCGATGGCGATTGACAGCCGACGTGACGACGCGGCTGGGCGACGATGTGGACTTCAAGGGCTTCGGG
>JASFQN010000051.1:0-14401 GCA_050115425.1 Gammaproteobacteria bacterium
AGGTGATCAGGTCGGTGATATGGTCTGAAAAAACACGCGTATCCACATCCAGGCGGCCGTGCATCAGCGAGCTGACGTAGCCCAGTTCATAGGACGTGATCTTTTCCGGCTCGAGATTGCCACTGCTCAGAAACACCTGATCGAAGATCGAGCCCGCCGAGAAACGCTGGTTGGCATGCTCCTCGATGACGACCGGGGTACGGGTCGCGCGCGAGGCGCCAAGGCGCAGCGAACTGCTTGGAGAGAGTGAATGGTTCAGCGCCAGGCGCGGGGACAGGGAGTCACCGCCAATGTCGGTGTGTTCCGCCATCAGCCCGAGTTCAGCCGTGTTGCGCGGGGAAATTTCCCACTCGGTATCGTTGAACAGGCGATAGATGTTGTTGTGAATCGTGTCGTCGGTACCCAGGAACGAAGGGGAATGGACGTTGTCCTGGCGCGTGCTGAGGCCCCACGCCATTCGCAGGTTGTGCAGCGGGCGCAGCGTCTGCTGGAATTCCGCATCATAGCGGTCGCCGCGCACGTCCTGATTCAGCGTGGCCTGAATGCCGCCCAGGGCCACGATCGGCTCGGTGGTGAAGTTTTCTTCCCGGGTATCACGTTCATGGTAGAACCGAACGCGAATGTTGTGATCCGGATTCGCGCTGCTCCGCCATGTCGCCTGTTCGTATTGGTAACGGACAAGAATGTTGTGAGGCGGAGTGAGCACCGTGTTGTAGCGTCCCGCCTCCTGGTGCCCGCGGCTGACGCCGAACTGGAGTTGCCACAGTCCACCAGCCGGACCGGAGAAATCGTAGCGGCCCGAGGCAAAGCCCATGTTCTTGCTGTCGCGTTGCAGCCTCAGATTGTCGAAGCCGTCGTCGCCCCAGGCACTCGCGGTGACCCGGTAGGCTCCGTTGCCCAGGCGCCCGTCATAGCGGCCGAGGACCTTGTAGATGTGATCATTGCCGGCCATCAGCTCCGCTTCGCCGCCGCGACTGGGCTGTGGGCGGCGGGTGGTGATACTGATCGTGCCGAGAAAGGCGTTGGATCCGTACGCTGCCGCATCCGGACCACGAATTATTTCGATGCGCTGGATGTCGTTGATATCCAGTGGCAGTGAAGACCACGGAACACCGCCGAAGGTCGGTGTGTAGACCGAACGGCCGTCGACCAGAACCTGCATGCGCCGCGCGAAACGGTCGGCAAACGCGTGGTAGGTGGCAAAGCCGGTACTGCCATCATCGTGTCCCACGATCATCCCCGGTGCCAGGCGGAGAAGATCCTCGATTTCGCGCGCCCCGGACGCCTCGATCATCTGGCGGTCAATGACGGTCACGGCCACCGGGCTGGTCTGCTTGGGATTGGGCAGCCGCGAAGCTGTCAGTACCACCGGGAGTGTCTGGAAATATTCGCTTTCCGAGGGCAGGGGCCGGGAGGCGGCGTGCGCTGCGAGTACGGGCACGGTACACAGGGCCGCCAGGGCGGTGGCCAGCCGACGTGGGCGGGCTGTCGGGCAAGGCTTCATGATCTGTCTCCACTGGCCGTCGTGGGGCGCGACCCCTCCGCAGGGGGTTTTTGGGGAATGTTCGCCTTTTTCTCCGGTCCGGTCAAAGTCCCGGGCGCCCAACCGTGCGCGGCATTTGTTAAACTCGCCCCGTTTTCCGCCAGGTCGTTTGCGCTGCGAAGGAAGGACCGATGACCGTATTCTCGTTCGATATTGAAACCGTCCCCGACGTCGAGGCGGGACGGCGCCTGTTCGAGCTGGGCGATCTCAGCGATGAGGATGTCGGACGGGTGATGTTTCACCGTCGTCGACAGCAGACCGGCGGCAGTGAATTTCTTCCCCATCACCTGCATCGGGTGGTGGCGATTTCCATCGCCATGCGTGGTCGCGATGACTTCAAGGTCTGGACGCTGGGCGACGAGACCTCCGATGAGCCCGAGATCATCAGCCGCTTCTTCGACGGCATCGAGAAATTCACCCCCGACCTGGTGACCTGGAACGGTGGAGGCTTCGATCTGCCCGTCCTGCATTACCGGGCCATGATTCATGGCATCAGCGCACCGCGCTACTGGGAGACCGGTGGCAACGATCAGAGCTTCAAATGGAACAATTACCTGGCCCGCTTCCACTGGCGGCATCTCGATCTCATGGATGTATTGTCCGGTTTCCAGGCGCGGGCGACCGCCAAACTGGATGAGGTGGCCGTACTCAATGGTCTGCCCGGCAAGCTCGGCATGCATGGCGGCAAAGTGTGGGAATCGGTGCTGGCAGGTCGGATTGGCGAGGTTCGCGACTATTGCGAAACCGATGTGCTCAATACCTACCTGTTGTACCTGCGCTTCGAACGCATGCGTGGCAATCTGGGACCCGAGGAGTTCGACCGCGAATGCCGGTTGGTGGCCGACGCGCTGCGGCAGGACGGACGTCCGCATCTGCAAGCCTTTCTGGAAGGCTGGCGGGATGCTCCGCCAGCACGGGAGGAATGACGCGTGGGGCAGGCAGAGCGTTCTCCGGGGTCGTCCGCCGTTGAGATCGAGTCGCTGGCGCACGACGGCCGAGGGGTTGCGCGGATTGCCGGCAAGGCGGCGTTTGTCGAGGGCGCATTGCCCGGCGAACGGGTGCTGTTCAAGCGCCAGCGCACACGCCGGGGCTTCGACGAGGGCGTGGCGACGGACATCCTCGAAACATCCCCCCGGCGCGTGGAGCCCCGATGTCCGCATTTTGGCGTTTGCGGCGGCTGCGCACTCCAGCACATGGACGCCGAGGCCCAGATCGACGCCAAGCAGGCGGTGCTGCTGGACAATCTGGACCGCATCGGCCGCCTGACACCGAAAGAGGTGCTGCCGCCGTTGCAGGGCCCGGCATGGGGCTATCGCCGACGCGCCCGACTGGGCGCGAAATACCTGCCTGCCAAACGCCGCCTTTTGCTCGGCTTCCGGCAGCGGCGTTCTGCCCGGCTGACCGACATGCGCACCTGCGAGGTCCTGGACCCGCGAATCGGGCGTCGCATCGAGGCCCTGGCCGATCTTCTCGGCGGACTGAGCATTGCGCGGCACCTTCCACAGATCGAGGTGGCGGTTGCCGACAACGCCGTGGTGCTGGTCCTGCGCGTCATGCGCGAACCCAGCCCGGAGGATCGGGATCGGCTTCGCGCATTTGCCGCCTCCCATGGCGTGGAATTCCACCTGCAGCCCGGCGGCGAGGATTCCATTGCTCCGCTGGATCCGCCGGCGGTGGAGCTTTCCTTTGAGCCCGAAGCCGGTGGTCCCCAACTCTTTTTCCGTCCGGGTGATTTCATCCAGGTCAATGATGCGGTCAACCAGGCCATGGTTGCGCGGGCACTGGAACTCGTTGCGCCGTCGCCGGGCGAGCGGGTGCTGGATCTGTTCTGCGGGCTGGGCAATTTCAGTCTGCCCCTGGCGGCCCGCGGTGCGCGGGTGACCGGGATCGAGGGCGATCCCGGGCTGGTGGCTCGGGCCCGCGACAACGCGCGGCGAAACGGGTTGTCTGGCGCGGAGTTCTCCGTGGCGAACCTCTTCAATCCGGATTTTCGGGCTCAACCCTGGTGGCGGGACGGCTGTGACCAGTTGTTGCTGGACCCGCCCCGGTCGGGTGCGGACGCCGTGGCCCGGCATATCGCCGAGGTGTCTCCGCGACGAATAGTGTATGTGTCGTGCCATCCCGCCAGTCTGGCGCGGGATGCGGCCACACTGTGCGTCGAGGGGGGCTATCGTCTGGTTGCCGCCGGGGTTCTGGACATGTTCCCGCAAACGGCACATGTCGAATCGATGGCTGTTTTCGAGTGATGACGGTGCGAACATGGGCATCGAGATAGAGCGGAAGTTCCTCGTGGCGTCCGAGGGCTGGCGCGAAGGCGTTGTGCGCGTAGCGCGTTTCCGCCAGGGTTACCTGTGCCTGGACGGTCCGGCGTCGGTGCGGGTCCGGGTCTCCGATTCGGAAGCCTTCATCAACATCAAGAGCGGGGTGGCGGGCATGGTGCGTGACGAATTCGAATACCCGGTACCTCTGGAAGAAGCCCGCCAGATGCTGGAGAGGCTCTGTGTCAGACCGTTGATCGAGAAGACGCGTCACTGGGTGCGCGCGGCGGATCAGACCTGGGAAGTGGACGTCTTCGCCGGCGACAATGCCGGCCTCGTCGTGGCGGAAATCGAACTGGAAAGCGAAGATCAACCGCTGGAGCGGCCGGTCTGGCTCGGCGAGGAGGTCACTCATGATCGTCGCTACTACAATGTGGCGCTGGTACGCCATCCCTACATTGAATGGGGCAAACGACGGCCATGACCCTCGGACCCTTGATGCTGGACCTGGAAGGCACCTCCGTATCGGCGGAGGAACGCCAGATGCTTACCCACCCGCTGGTGGGTGGCGTGATCCTGTTCAGTCGCAATTACGCCTCGCCGGAGCAGCTCGAACGGCTGGTGGCGGAATTGCATGCTCTGCGCGATCCGCCGCTGCTGGTCGCCGTGGACCACGAAGGCGGACGTGTCCAGCGTTTTCGGGAAGGTTTTACTGCCCTGCCGGCGGCGTACGAATACGGCCGGCTCTACGACAGTGATCCCGATCGGGCGCTGGCTCTCGCGGAACAGGGCGGTTGGCTGATGGCGGCAGAGCTTCGGGCGGTGGGCGTGGATCTGAGTTTCGCCCCGGTTCTTGACCTGGATCGCGGGATCAGCCGGGTGATCGGCGACCGTGCCTTTCACAGCGATCCCGCCGCAGTGGCGCGGCTCGCGGGCGCCTGGATTCGTGGCATGCGGCGGGCCGGCATGACCGCCACGGGCAAGCATTTCCCCGGGCACGGGGGTGTGGCACCCGATTCGCACGTCACCATGCCGGTGGATGAACGCGATCTCGGCGACATACGCATGGCGGACATGGAGCCGTTCCGGCAACTCAACGATGGCGGACGCCTGCCCGCGGTCATGATGGCGCACGTGGTCTATCCGGCCTTGGACGAACTCCCGGCCAGTCTCTCGCGGCGCTGGATCCAGGGTGAGCTTCGCGAACGTCTGGGCTTTTCAGGGGCAGTATTCTGTGATGATCTGAGCATGGCCGGGGCCGCAGTGCGCGAAGATATTGCCGAAGTGGCCCGCCTGGCGCTGGATGCAGGCTGCGACATGCTCCCCGTGTGCAACCATCGCGCCAACGCCGTGCGCTTGCTGGACGCCCTCAAGGGATTCGAATCGCCGGCCGCTCAGATCCGGCTGGTCCGCATGCATGGGCGAGGCGGACTGCGGCGCGATGAACTGCGTGCTTCGGCCGAATGGGCCGAAGCGGTCACCGCCTTGCGCTCGCTCGGTGCCGACCCGGAACTGGAGCTCGATCTGCGCTGACCATAATCGGTCCGCCTGCAAAGGGAGACGAACTCATGGACTTTGACTGGCAGAAATTCGTGGATCACTACCACCAGCACCCGGGGACCTGGTGGCTGGTCGGCGAGGTCTTCATCATCGTATTCCTGACACTGCTGGCCAATTTCGTTCAGCGCGGAATCATGAAGCGGCTGGCCCGCCGCGCCGAGCGCACCAGCAATCTCTGGGATGATCTTGCCCTGGAGTCAGCGCGCAAGCCGGTCAGTGTGGGAATCTGGATTATCGGGATTGCGCTCGCTGCCCGACTCATCCATGCCAAGACCCAGGCCGCCATCTTTTCCAACATCGACAGCATTCGCAATGTGGCCATCGTTGCGGTCATGGCCTGGGCGCTGGTGCGATTCATCCGGGGCATGGAAGAACGCATCGTCGCCCGCCGGATCGCGGAGGGTCGCAGCCACGTCGATCAGACAACCGTGGACGCGCTTGGCAAGCTGTTTCGGGCGTCCGTGGTCATCACTGCCGTGCTGGTCGGAATGCAGCAACTGGGTATCGATGTCACCGGACTGCTGGCCTTTGGCGGCATTGGTGGCCTGGCCGTGGGTTTCGCCGCCAAGGACCTGCTCGCGAATTTTTTCGGCGGGTTCACGATCTATCTCGAACGCCCGTTCGTGGTGGGCGAATGGATTCGTTCGCCGGACAATCTGTTCGAAGGCACGGTGGAGCAGATCGGCTGGCGCCGCACCGTGATCCGGACGTTCGACATGCGGCCGATCTATGTGCCCAATTCGATGTTCAATACGATGGCAGTGGAGACCCCCTCACGCATGCTCAACCGCCGGATCTCGGAAACCATTGGCGTTCGTTATGACGATGTCGGCGTGCTGGAGGCTATCCTGGCCGACATTCGTGCCTACATAGACGGATGCGAGGACATCGACCAGGACCGGACCAAGATGGTCTATTTCAACAAGTTTGGTGCCTCGTCGCTGGACTTTCTCGTCTATTGTTTCACCCGCACCACTGTTTGGGCCGAGTACCACGCGGTGAAGGAGAAAGTTCTTTTCGCCATTTCGCGGATCATCGAATCGCACGGTGCGGAAATTGCCTTCCCGACCTCGACACTGCACATCCCCGGCGGCGTTGATGTGCGCGAGCAGCCGGGCAATGGAGGAGGGCACGCCCATGGCTGAACGAGCACGCGCCGGACAGCCGCCGGAGGAGATCGGGCAGGTACTGGCCGCCGCCGATTGCCTGCATGACGAGGCTGCGGTCAGCCGCGCACTGGACAACATGGCCGCGGCGATCACCGAGTGTCTCGGTGAGCGGAATCCGCTCATCCTGACGGTAATGATCGGCGGCATGATTCCGGCCACCTGGTTGCTGGAACGGCTCACCTTTCCGTTCCAGCTCGACTACATCCATGCCACCCGCTATCGGGGTGGCACGACGGGCGCGGAGTTGCACTGGCTGGCGCATCCCGCCGCCGCGCTGGCGGGCCGCAGTATCCTGCTGGTCGACGACATTCTGGATGAAGGCGTGACGCTCGCGCGCATCAGGGATCATTGCCGGGCCGAGGGAGCCGCCGAGGTGCTCTCCGCCGTGCTGGTCGAGAAGCAGCACGACCGCAATGCAAGCGGCATGCGGGCCGACTTCCGTGGCCTGACCGTGCCGGACCGCTACGTATTTGGTTGCGGCATGGACTACCGCACTTATTATCGCAATCTGCGTGCGATTTACGCCGTTCGCGATTCCTGATCATCCGCAACGCTGGACAACAACACCAATGACCGATATCGCCATCATCGGAGGCACGGGACTGACCTCGCTCGAGTCCCTGGAAATCACGCGCCGGGAAGTCGTCTACACGCCGTATGGCGAGCCGTCGGGGCCGTTGACACATGGCAAGCTGGGTGGCCGGGACGTCGTGTTCCTGGCGAGACACGGCTATGGCCACACGATTCCTCCGCACCGCGTGAACTACCGTGCCAACATCTGGGCCCTGAAAAGCATTGGCGTGCATCGAATCCTGGCTGTCGCCGCGGTCGGCGGCATTCGGGACGACATGCGCCCCGGCGTCATAGCGATACCCGATCAGATCGTGGACTACACGTGGGGCCGGGCTCACACGTTCTTCGAGCGTGATCTCGATTACGTCACGCACATTGACTTCACCCATCCCTACAGCGAATGGTTGCGCGGGCTCCTGATTGGCGCGTCACAGGAGGCCGGGCTCGGAGCGGTGGAATCGGGAACCTACGGCGCGGCGCAGGGGCCCCGGCTGGAGACGGCGGCGGAGATCAATCGCATGGAAGGGGATGGTTGCGACATGGTGGGCATGACCGGTATGCCGGAAACCGCGCTGGCTCGCGAACTCGAGTTGGAATATGCCTGCTGCGCGGTGGTCGCCAACTGGGCGGCGGGACGCGGCAGCGAGAACATCCATGCCGAAATTGAGGCACGCCTGCGCGAAGGCATGGACAAGGTCGCCGCGCTGCTCGAGGCGCTATTGCCCAGGCTGCCCCGGGACAACGGATCCTGAGCTGGCGTCCGAGCCACCGGACGGGGTCGTCTCCGACGGCGGTTGTACTTCGGTGACGAGTGCGACGACGCCAAACACCGGATGGTCGAAGTAGTTGAGGTCTCCGGGCCGGATCCGGCGGGACTGGTTCATGCGGTAGCCGAGAAATGCTTCGGATTGGCCCTGATTGAACAGGGCCTCGGCCTGTTCCTGCGACAGCTGGCCATGGATGAGGGCATCCAGGACCGCGGAACGCTGATCCTCGCCACCCTGCACGTGGGCCGGGCTGGCATCGGCCGGGCGATAGACCAGATCCAGATCCAGATGCAGAAAGCGACTGCGGCTTAGAGTGACAATGCCGTCCAGCGGCCGCATCAGCGGACTCACCGGCAATGCCACATCGCCCGGCGCCGTATTCGCCGGCGTCAGAGCCAGGCGGTCGTCCGAGGGCATCAGCGATCCGGAGTCGATGCCCGGCCCGGTTGCCGCTGTGCCGGTGGCGGGCTTGTCCGCGGTGGAGGTGACGGGCAGATGCAGGCGCACCGTGCCCTCATCCCTGTCGGAGAGCGTTTCGGTCCACCCCGAATGAAGGACCACCTGATAGTGTCCGCTGGACTGCAACTCCTGTTCCACGCCACTCAACTGATAGTCGCCCGGATCCAGTGGCGCGGGCGGTTGCGGCGTCACTGTTCCGGCGGCAGTCGGATCGGCGGTCGACTGCGCGGGAACGACGCCGGCCCGGTCCGTCGTGTTCAGCCCGCGCGTGGTGGTTTCCGAGGCGGGCGGGCTGGCCGTATCGTCGCCACCGGCAATGGCGCTCAGCGGATCGGCTGCCTTGTCCACCGCCGGCCTGCCAGGATTGAGGGGCCAGGTCTCTTCATCCCCCGCCCCCGGATCAGTATTGCGGAATACGATGAGCTCCACGCGGTAGTGGTGGAGCTCGGGCGGCTGATCGGTGCTCGTATCGTCGGCCGGCGTGGCGGCACGGGCCGGCACGACAAGCAGCAGGAGGCCGGCGAGCCCCAGCGATTTCAGGATCTTGGGCATCTTGTTCCCGACAGGTGTCATTCGGCGGTTGAACCAGAAGTGCCCGAGTCTAATCGGCGCCAGCGTGCGCCGCAATTGCACGGGTCCCGATTCATGCGCTCCGCGCAACGCTGGACTGGCCTTCCTGCAGGGTGTCGAGCAGGTCGGTCACGGCCTTGATGCGCTGCTCGCGATCCTCGAGGACCATCTGGAAGCGCAAACGGCTTCCCTCCAGCCGATAGACATCCGGCTCGGCCTGCACCAGCCGTATGACGGTCATCGGATCGATGGGCGGCTCGCTGACGAACTGGAAACGCCCACCGCGATTGCCGGCCTCGATTCGGGTAATGCCGAGCGCGGCCGCGCGCAGCTTGATCTCGGCAAGCCGGAAAAGCATTTTTGCCGCATCGGGCAGCAGACCGAAGCGATCGATCATCTCGACCTGCAGTTCACGCAGGGCTTCATCGTTTTCGGCGCTGGCAATGCGCTTGTAGAGAATGAGTCGCTGGTGAACATCCGGCACGTAGTCGTCGGGCAGCAGCGCAGGCAGCCGCAGATCGACTTCCGGACCGTGCTCCAGCGGACGGTCGAGCTCCGGCATCCTGCCGGACTTCAGGGCCTTCACAGCGCGTTCGAGCAGGTCGGTATAGAGTGAGAAGCCCACTTCGTGAATCTGGCCGCTCTGTTCGTCGCCGAGCAGTTCGCCCGCACCACGAATCTCGAGATCGTGCGTGGCGAGGGTGAAGCCCGCGCCGAGATCCTCCAGTGATTCGATTGCCTCCAGGCGCTTGCGCGCGTCGGCGGTGAGGACATTCTGTGGCGGCGCAATCAGGTAGGCGTAGGCGCGGTGATGCGAACGGCCCACGCGGCCGCGCAGCTGATGAAGCTGTGCGAGGCCGAACTTGTCCGCGCGGTTGATGATGATGGTATTGGCGGTCGGCACGTCGATGCCGCTTTCCACGATGGTCGAGCAGACCAGGATATTGAAGCGGCGGTGGTAGAAATCGAGCATGACCTGTTCGAGTTCCTTCTCGCGCATCTGGCCGTGCGCGTGACGGATGCTTGCCTCCGGCAGAAGCTGCTGCAGCCGAGCGGTCATCTTTTCCATCGTCTCGACGCTGTTGTGCAGGAAATACACCTGTCCGCCGCGCTTGATCTCGCGCAGGCAGGCTTCACGGATCAGCGAATCGTTCCATTCCGAGACGAAAGTCTTGACCGACAGACGCTCGGCCGGGGGCGTGGCGATGATCGAAAGGTCACGAATGCCGGCCAGCGACATGTTCAGCGTGCGCGGAATCGGAGTGGCGGTAAGTGTGAGCACGTCCACTTCAGCGCGCAGGGACTTGAGCTTTTCCTTGTGGCGCACCCCGAAGCGGTGTTCTTCATCGATGATGACAAGTCCGAGATCCTTGAACTTGACGTCGTCCGAGAGCAGCTTGTGCGTGCCCACCAGGATGTCGACCTTGCCGGCTTCGAGATCGGCCAGGATTGCCGAGTGCTGTCGCTGGCTGCGAAAGCGGGAGATGAGTTCCACGCGGACGGGCCAGTCGGCGAAGCGATCCCGCAGGGTCTGGTAGTGCTGCTGCCCGAGCAGCGTGGTGGGTACCAGCATGGCAACCTGGCGGCCGTCGTTGACCGCGGCGAAGGCCGCACGCATGGCCACCTCTGTCTTGCCAAAACCGACGTCGCCGCAGACCACGCGGTCCATGGGTACGCGGCGGGTCATGTCATCGAGCACGCTCTCGATGGCTGTCTGCTGATCGGGCGTTTCCTCGAACGGAAAGGCCTCGGCGAAGGCCCGCTGGGTCCGTTCGTCGAGTCTGAAGGCATGGCCGCTGCGCGCCGCGCGGCGGGCATAGATCTCGAGCAGCTCGGCCGCCACGTCGCGAGCCTTTTCCGCCGCGCGGCGCTTGGCTTTCTCCCACTGGTCGCTGCCCAATCTGTGCAGTGGAGCGTGCTCCGGGCTGGCGCCGGTGTAGCGCGAGATCAGATGCAGTGAGGAGACCGGCACATAGAGCTTGTCGCCGGCCGCGTATTCCAGCGTCAGAAATTCAGTCGTGACGCCGCCGGCTTCCAGCGTCTGCAGCCCCAGGTAGCGGCCAACGCCGTGTTCTTCGTGAACCACCGGCGCACCGGGGTTGAGATCCGTGAGATCGCGAATGAGGGTGGCGGGATCGCGCGCTGCACGCCGGCGGCGACGGGTCTGGACACGTTCGCCGAACAACTGGCTTTCGGCAATGATGGCCAGTCCGGCATCCGGGAGCAGCAGCCCTTCTTCCAGGGCGGCCACGGTAATGGCGAGATCTTGATGATCGCCCAGGAAAGTCTGCCAGCCCGAGGCCTGACGGGTTTCGAGATCGTGGCCGCGCAGAAGCTCCAGAAGGTACTCGCGCCGCCCGGCCGATTCGGCGGCCATCAGCACCCGCCCGTCGAAACTGTCGATGAATCCGGTCAGAGCAGCGGCCGGTTCGTCGGCACGGCTGTCAATGAGGAGCGAGGGGGGCAGACGACTGCCGAAGTTCATCCCGCTGTCGTTTTGAGCGTCCGGCAGTTCATGATTCTGCAAGGCAATCGTGTGCCGGCCGGCGAGGCCGGTTGCCACGGTATCGGGGTCGAGAAACAGCCGGTCCGGGGCGAGGATCGGGCGTTCCAGATCATGCCGGCGTTGCTCGTAGCGGTCGAGGATTTCCTGCCAGTTGGACGCGATGGCCGTGCTTGTGTCGCCGGCCAGAACCACGGTGGCGGTATCCGGCACGTAGTCGAACAGGCTGGCGGTCTCGGCGAAAAACAGTGGGATGTAGTACTCGATGCCACCCGGGCTCAGCCCCTGGCTGACGTCCCGATAAATGCTGCTGCGCTGGGGATCGCCCTCAAAGACCGCGCGGTATTGCTGACGGAATGCCTTGCGCGCTTCCTCGGTGAAGGGATACTCGCGCGCCGGCAGCACGCGGATGTGTTCGAGGGTATCCGCGGAGATCTGGGTCTCCGGATCGAACAATCTCAGGGATTCCACTTCATCGTCGAACAGATCGATACGGAAGGGCGCTTCGCTGCCCATGGGGAATACATCGATGAGTGAGCCACGGACGGCAAATTCGCCGTGTTCCAGCACCTGCGAGACGTTGGAATAGCCTGAGGCTTCGAGGCGGCGACGCAATGCATCCAGATCCAGACGGTCGCCTACGTCCAGCATCAGGGCGTGGGCTTCCAGCCAATCGCGCGGCGCCAGGCGCTGCATGAGCGTGGTCACGGGCAGCACGACCACGCCCCGCTGCAGTGATGGCAGCCGGTAGAGCGTGGCCAGGCGGCTGGAAATGATGTCCTGGTGGGGCGAGAAAACGTCGTAGGGCAGCGTCTCCCAGTCGGGAAAATGCAGTACCGGAATGTCGCGGTCGGCAAGAAAGAAGCGCAGTTCGCTTTCCAGCCGGTCGGCCTCGCGTGCGCTGGGGGCGAGCACGAGCAACGGCCCCTCGCTGTAAACGGCGGCCGAGGCGATGGCCAGGGCGCCGGCGCATCCGTAGAGCTGACCCCAGCTCACGTGCGGCTGGCGATCGTCGGGCAACAGCGGCCGGGGTAGATGCTTGTCAATCGGGCTGGTCATGTAGGATCGCGGACAGGTAAGGGATATAAATGGGTCAGTTTCCGGCACAGTCGCGACCGGGCCGCCCATTATCGCACACGCGCCGCTGCCTTGGGACTCAGTCGCGGTAGCGCAGGCTCAGCTCGTCGTATTCGTCGATACGGCGATCACGCAGGTAGGGCCAGATCCGCCGCACGTCCTCGGAGCGTGCCAGGTCCAGTTCCGTGACCAGCACGGCGGCGCAGTCCTCCGGGGCCTCGACGAGTATTTCACCCTGGGGCCCGCAGACGAAGCTGGAACCCCAGAAGTCGATACCCGGGGTAGCGCCGCTGGGGTCCGCTTCGTGGCCGGTCCGGTTGCAGACCATGACCGGCAGGCCGTTGGCCACGCCGTGGGCGCGCTGGATGAGTTGCCAGGCCTCGCGCTGACGCTTTTGTTCGGCTGGCTCGTCCTCGCGTGACCAGCCGATCGCGGTGGGGTAGAGCAGCAGTTGTGCGCCGGCCAGGGCCATCAGACGCGCCGCCTCCGGGTACCACTGGTCCCAGCAGACCAGCACACCCAGCCGTCCCACGGCCGTGTCGATCGGTTCGAAGCCCAGATCACCCGGCGTGAAATAGAATTTCTCGTAGAATCCCGGATCGTCGGGAATATGCATCTTGCGGTAGATGCCGGCCAGTCTGCCATCGGCATCGAGCACCGCGGCGGTGTTGTGATAGAGGCCCGGGGCGCGGCGCTCGAACAGTGACGCCACGATAACCACGCCGAGTTCCGCGGCAACCTTGCCCAGGGCGTCGGAAGTCGGGCCGGGGATGGTCTCGGCGCGGTCGAAGACGGCAACGTCCTCCGTCTGACAGAAATACGGGCCGGTATGCAGCTCCTGGAGCAGTACGAGGCGTGCACCCTGCCCGGCTGCCTCGCGAATGCCCTGGATGCTGGCCGCGAGGTTGGCGTCCCGGTCGTCGCTGCAGGTCTGCTGGACCAGCGCGACCGTGAGGAGGCGGGAATTGTCTTGCGCTGCAGGCATCGTGATCAGTCCTCAAGCACGCCGGCGGGGAATTGCATGGTAACGCAATGCAGACTTCCGAACTGCTGGATGAGAGGTACGCAGTCGAGTGTGACGACTTCACGATCCGGAAAACAGTCGGCCAGGGCGGCATGCGCCGCCGCGTCGGCGGGCCCGCCGTAGCCTGGCATCAGCACCGCGCCATTGATGATCAGGAAATTGGCATAGGTCGCGGGCAGCCGCTGACCGTCCGCATTCCGGTGGTCGCCCGGCCAGGGCAGCGGTACCAGACGGTAGCGTTCGCCGTTGGCCTGACGCAGGGAGGTCAGTTCCTGTTGCATGGCTCGCAAGGGCTCGAAATCGGGATCGGACGGTTCGTCGCAAGCCTGGTAGGCGATGGTATCGGGCCCGCAGAAGCGCGCCAGCGTGTCGATGTGCCCATCGGTGTCGTCGCCCGTCAGCCCGCCACGCTCGAGCCATAGAACGCGCTTCGCACCGAGCCACTGGGTCAGGGCCCGTTCCATGCCGGCACGGTCCAGATGCGGGTTGCGGGTCGCCGAAAGCAGGCAGCGAGCAGTGGTCAGCACGGTTCCCCGGCCGTCCGATTCGATGGCGCCGCCTTCCAGGACCAGGTCCACACTGGTCCGCGGCACCGTGAACAGGCCCTGATCGGCAAGCCGGCGGACCAGGGCGTCGTCCAGATCGTGGGGATACTTGCCGCCCCAGCCATTGAAGCGGAAATCCATGAGGCGCGGGCCGTGGTCAGTCAACACGGTGATGGGCCCGTGATCGCGCGCCCAGGTGTCATTGGAAGGCGCCTGGGCCCAGCGGACGCGGTCGGGGCGGGCGCCGGCCCGTTCCAGTTGGCGCTCGATATGGCGCCGATGCGCCCGGTCGCGACATACCAGCACCACCTTTTCCCGCCGGCTGATCGCTGCTGCCAGGTGGGCAAAACAGG